>JAZGAR010000111.1:0-10295 GCA_036475875.1 Thermoplasmata archaeon | reverse complement strand
GGTTGACAAGGAAATCGCATCAAACATTTATGTGCGAACTGAATCGGGGTGATGGTATGAATGAAAAGTTGCTAGTGAAAAACAGAACATATAAACCGGAGGGGAGAATATATGAAAATTAAAACTGTCGAGGAATACATCGAAGTGGTCTATGCTTTACAAAAGAAGCATGATTATGTACATACGAACGATCTCGCTTCAACCCTTGGAGTCTCTCCGCCAAGTGCAACTGAGATGGTGCAAAAATTAGCTGATGAGGGCCTTGTAAATTATAAACCTTATCACGGTGTGACCCTTACCAAAGACGGAGAAAAAATGGCCAAGGACCTGACAAAAAAGCATAATACCCTGGCGGAATTTCTCGAGATAATTGGTGTTGAAAGGGAAGATGCGGAGATAGATGCCTGTCAGATAGAGCATCATGTCTCTTCACAAACCATGAAGCAGTTGAACAAGTTCGTGGAGTTCGTTCGAAATGCTCCCTCCGACCCGAGGTGGCTGGAGAATTTTAAACGCTTTTGTAAAACAGGGAAAAGACAAAGAAGCGGGAGAAAATAATAAAAGTAAAAAAAACCGGAAGGTTGATCGAGCATGGATACAGGTCGTGAAGAGGATAAGAAATTATTGAAGGAGATGCAAAAGGAGGGATTGATTGATATCCTCCTCATGCAGATACGGAACTTATGGACTGTTGATGGTTTATATTTTATTGGAATAGAGGAGCGGTTCGGTACTGAGGGTGCCACAGAAATAGATACAAAGGCATGGGAAGTTATGGGAAAAATCGAGGCAAGGAGGCTCAAAGAGACCCTCGGTATAAAAGGCGAAGACATACCCACTTTGATTGAAGCCTTGAGGCTAACATCCTGGTCACTTGATTTGGAGGATAAAAAGATCCTTGTGGAGGAGAACAGAGCCCTGTTCAGAAACACGAGTTGTCGGGTTCAGAAAACGCGCCTCAAAAAAGGGTTAAAGGAGTTCCCTTGCAAAAATGTGCGAGGGGGATATCTTTCGAACTTCGCAAAGGAATTCAACGAGAACATTGTTGTCGAATGTAATGTCTGCCCTCCTGATGAACATCCAGAAAATCTGTGGTGTGAATGGGAATTTAAGCTGGAGCAATGAAATAAGGTGGCTATCAATACCTCGAAGTGATATATCATGGAAAGATGGTTAGATATATTCAGAGAGATCGGTAGAGAAGCCTCAAAGGTGGCATTGAACATCTATGGCAAGGATGAGGCGAAGAAAAAGTTAGGGAGGGGCGCAGCCGGTGATATCACAAGAGGTATCGACAAGGCAGTGGAGGATGTGATTCTAAAAAAGCTCAAAGATGTAGGGGATGTGAAATTGATTTCCGAGGAGAGCGGTATAATAGAGATCGGTAAACCCGAGGGCATTATAATCACTGACCCGTTGGACGGCTCAGGAAACGCAAAGGACGGCATACCCCTTTTTTCCATATCCTTGGCCTTCGCAGGTTCCGAGGCGAAGATAGGAAAAATCGATATGGGTTATGTGAGAAATTTGGTAACCGGTGACGAGTATCATGCAATAAAAGGGAAGGGCAGCTTTCTCAACGGTAAAAGGATCACAAGATCAAAAACCAAAGTCCTTAGTGCTGTTGGTTTTGAACTCCATCCACATACAACTTACAGCCTGAAAAAAGCAATGACGATAATGAATGGTATAAAGAGAATCAGATGCTTTGGGTCAGTGGCATTGGATATTTGCTTCGTTGCACAGGGTGCACTTCAAGGTTATGTGGATTTCAGAGACCTGTGCAGGCTCTTGGATATCAGTGCCGCGTCGTTGATTTTAAAGGAAGCAGGCGGTATAATCACGGATGAGAGGGGTACGAGTATTGACGGAAAGACTATAGACTTAAAAAGTCACAGCAATCTCATCATAGCAGGAAACAGCGATCTGCATGCTCAACTTCTTAGAATATCGGATAGGTCATGACAGGCAATATACTTAAATAGACCTATTTAATAGCAGTCCTTGGTTAAGGGCGATTTTGCCGAAAATGGGGCATGTTATATGGTGAATGAGGAAGGCCAAGGCAGCCAGGAAAAAACTTCAAAGCCAAATGTCAGAGTGATAGCACCTATCGAAGGTCCTGAGAAAAAGGCGCAGATGGCACCCATGAGTTTCTCTGCCACACCATCACGGATGTGTGCCTTCCATAGGACCATACCTGCGATTTATATCTGCGCGAAGTGCTCAAAGCCGCTATGTATGAGTTGTGCAGTTTCTTATGGGCACTTATACCTTTGTCCCCAATGTTACCCGCCACCTCAACCTGCTCGAATTGAGCAAGAAAGAAGGGAGCAACCAAAACCTCCTATGGAATCCATCCTTGGCCTCTTTGGCGGCTTAATGATCCTAGTGGGATTTTTCATGCCATGGGCCACCTCCGGTTATGTTTCACCGAGATACGAAGATCGTTATGAACCTGTAATTTCGGGATTCACAATCGTGGGGGACTATCCTGAAGTTACTGTGGTTTTTATAATGGGCTTTCTGATAATAGTTGTGGAGTTACTTCTGATAGTTCTCATCACATCTCCCATGATGGCAAAGAATCCACCCATAGGCATCAGGCTGTTGCCAATGTTTCTTGGTTTTGTGGCCTATGTGGTTTTGGCTGAGGTTGTCCTTCGAGCGGAAACCCTCATGGAAAACATTCATATAGGCTGGTTCGCGTGCCTGTTTGGGGCGAGCATTGTTCTGTTTGGAGGTGCTATTAAGATTTGGAATCATTATAAGGGTAGTTATGATTGATTTCGGGTTTACGAAGGATTTAAATAACCATAAAGCATTGTAAATTTGGGATTTAATCCGGAATTGAGAGTCATGACCGGGCGGGATACCGAGATGAGGGCTGAGAAGGGATCCGATTCGAGCAAAGCGCATTTGGGAGGTAATGTAAACGGGAATAGACCCCCTCCTCCTGCTCCAGGAGTTAAACAGGCTGTGAAGGTAAAGACAGGTATCGGCCTAAAGGAAGAAGTTGCGAAGCCCGGCATGTGCGCCTACCACAAAGAATTGCCGGCAGCGTTCATATGCAATAGATGTGGAAAGGCCATATGCTCAAGCTGTGCCGTGAGATACGGCCAGGTCGTGTTCTGTCCTCAATGTTCTCCTTTCCCCAGCGGATACCAGGCATCTCCCTATCCGTTCTCTTATCCCTACTACCCGTACTATCCACAATATTACAGGCAACCAACAAATGTGGCCTCCACGGGGGGTGTTCTCACGATATTTGCGGGCATACTGGGCTTCCTCTATATCGCAATGCTGATCATGCTTCCCTCGGGTTACGGCTTCATAAACCCCTTCACCTTCGGAACAGCCGAGGCGATATTCTGCTTGAGCTTTCCTTTGATATCATCCACCATAGCGGTTGTCGGAGGAATCTATGCATACCATAAAACCAATTTTTCCATCGCTGTTGTTGGCGGTATATTCAGCTTATTTGTCATTGGTTTTTTCATCGGTTCGATTCTAGGCCTAATCGGCCTGATCCTAATAGGAACTGGTAGATTCGAGTTCGATGATGTGAAGGCTCAGATGCCGCAGCAGCCAGGCTATTGATTCCTTGCCATGATATCGTATTTTCCTTATCTGGTGCACTCATTTAGCTGAGCTCTCACCCTCGGTAATTCCTTCCTCCACCCCTTTTTCTAAGTAAGTTGCCGTCTTCGGGATCTTTGCTCTTTTTACCTTCCGGGTGAATAGCACATATATGAGAACCAAAAAAACCCCGAAGATGATCATAGCGTAAAATACAAAGTTCACTGAGAAGGTATGGTCGATGTTTGATATGTCTGGCAGGTTGTTGTTCAGCTCTCTGATCACCTCATCATGTGTTCTGGAATCCTCACCGACATGAAGCGTTAGGGAAACGATATCGCCCACATGATAGTCCTTCTTCAGGTCCCCATCAAAGCTAATCCAAAAATCAGTGTCGTCTTTTCCTGTGCTTTCGAACCAGAGCATGGTTATAACACCGAATCGACCCGGGTCGAAATCGGTTTCCATCCTGATGATAGTATCCCTTATGACTATTACATCTTGGGGGTTGTAACCCTCGAAGTTATGGCCCCCGTTTCTTAGATACTGCTCTTGGAGGTTTTGGAACTCGGCAGCGGAAATCGAGGTCAAAGGCCAGAACATGAATACAAATAACAAGCCAATAATCACAAGTATAACGCCTATTGTAAAAAGGGCACGATACCAATTTAATGCGCTTTCTTCTTCACGTGGGGTGGGATGCGGTGGTCTGGGTGTTTCTAAAGGTGCACATTGGGGGCAGAAGAATACATCGCCCAAATTTTTTGCACAGGCAAAGCAGATACTTTTTCCGCAGGAACTGCAGATGTATGAAGCCGGTTTTGCGGGATGATAGTAACATTTGCCCTGCCTCACGATTCTTGCTACCCTGGGACTCGGTTTGAAGGGCTTGATCACGCTAACCATGATCTGAGGTAGTTCTTCTGCTTTTGGAGGTAATTGTTCCTCGCCGATTGGATCTCCCATATCACCTTCTTCCATCGCTCTCACATTCTTGTTATATACATTTCGCATTTAAGTATTTTTACCTATCTTTATTTTCAACTGATACCTTTTTAAGTGACTCTTTTTGGCAGACAAAGCAGCTTTTATTCCTTTCCAATGGCATAACAGAATAATTGTTCTTCAGAAAGTCCATCAGGAGAACGCCTTTTAGAGGTGGCAATCCCGCTATGATCTTCATGGCTTCGTTGGCCTGCACACCCGCAACAATGGAGGCGATCGTGGAAAAAGAGGCGATGGCTTCATACTCGAGGCCCTCGCATGGATTTACCAGCTCCATGATCTCCGCATACCTATCCATCGGGATGTTGCATGCCAAACAAGGGCCCTCGGGCAGGTATGTCTGCACCCTACCTTGAAACTCTTTAATACCGCCGTCCACCAGAGGAATTGCATGCTTAACGCAGTGCGATGCCAGCCATACCCTGGTGGGCATGTTGTCCAGGGCGCTTAAAATCACATCAAATTTTAATATGTTCTCATCGCATTCTTCTACCTTGGCAGGAATGGCTTTTATCTCCGTATAGGGGCTGTTTTTTCCCAATTTTTCGGCGAGCGCCTCGGCCTTATTCCTTCCGATATCCTCCTTTTCAAACGAACCCCTGCTTATATTTGAGAACTCAACCACATCGTAATCCACGATGGTAATACTTCCAAAGCCGAGCCAGGACAGGTTCTTTATGATCTCATTGCCTAAAGCACCAGCGCCCACAATCAATGCTTTTGCTCGCCTGAGCTTCTTTTGTTTATCTTTGAGTGCTATCATCTGTCTTCCCCAGATATAGTCCACGAGAACGATTTTGGAGGGCTTTTTGTTCTCAGAATCATCATAACTGTCGAGATCCTCGATGCCTATAGGTATCAGATCCTTATCCTCCTCAACGAATATCAGGTCTGTAAACTCCGGCTCGATGTCGAGTTTTTCACAGATTTTGTTTTTTAGATCGCTCTCGTCTTCGTAGCTAACCTCAAAAGAGGCTACAGAGGGCATTATCGCCTTGATGGTCTTGCTGCACATTTTATCGCTTTGCAAGTCAAGCTCACCTTAACATTTCATTCAATGATAAATTCCACCCACACCCTTTTGGGGAATCCATAGGCCTTGCAGATCTTCGCTGCCAAGATGCATTTTGGGTCGGGATAGGTGTTGTCCGGGTTTGGGTCCGAGAGAAGGAAGTAGAGTGCGTTTACAACAGCAGGCAATGTTGTCTTGGGAGTCCACTCTTTACCGAGAAGACTTATGCATACCATTCCTCTTCTTTGAGGTATTATGTTGGGATGGGGAATATCCGTAAGCCAAGTGACAATAGGAGGTTTATAAGGATGAAGTGAATGAAGTTCCATTCTGAACTTGTGCCACTTCACATACTCGCTGAAAGGCCAAATCCCTTGTTTGGCTAGGATCTTCACATGACCGCGCTTGCAGCGCACCATTCCTTGGAACAGCTTATCTCCCAGCCTGGATACAAGCGGGAACTGCTGCCTCAGATATTCGTATTCATCGTCTATCTTCTTGATGTTCAAGGCCATCCCCATCGGGACGAGGATTTTTATATCAGTAAACGCAATTTCCGCCCACTATGTCCAAGGGCATTATGGCAAGTTGGCTGTTCTCCGTGATTCCCAATTCCTCCACAGTTCTGTTCTCGTCCAAGACCTCTCCCCCGTACATGAGAGCCACACCCGAACCGTCTATGCCAAAGGCCTTGCAGACCTCTTTCTTCAGCTCTCTCACGGTGTGGTTGGGCGAGACATCTATTTCCGCCAGCCCTGCCTCTTCACCTATGGGTGCCTGTACCATAACCTTCACGTGTTTCGTCCCCCTTATTCTCTTTCCACTTTAAACATTCAACGACCATGCTGTATGTTTACCGTTATCATCTCCTCATCCATATATAGATTCCTATCCTCTGCCACCACTTTTATTGTATAGGTGCCATTTCGAAATTGGTTGGTATCCCAATCTGTTGCATAAAGATGATATTCTACATATCTGCTTTTGCCGATCTCACTCCAGTTTCTGGTTGAGTTCAGATAGAAAAATTTCACGCTGTAAATGTTGTTTTCCTCGTCCTTAACCTCCACATAGACGGTTTTATTTCCGTTGAGAGTGTCGCCACGACGCAGGTTCATAAAACTCACATCTGGGATATCGGGGATGTTGTCTATAATGAAGGGCTCAGATGCCCTTTCCCATGTATTGTTGAGGGTGTCGGTGAAGTTCACATTTATGTAATGAATGCCTTCTTCATGGCCTCTGGTGTTGAAAAAAAGGACATAAGTATCGTTAAAGGGTGTGGAGTTGTTTCCGAGAAACTGCCATCCCCCTCCCTTTAAACTCAAATAGAACCTTAGGCCCTCCTGGGTGATTTTTCCTTCCTTGACAGTTACGTTCGCTCTAACCTCCATTACACCATGGTATATCCATATATTCTGCTGGTTTTTTTCCCTTTCTCCGAAAAGCGAGATACTGTCCACACTTGAATATTCGGGATTCTCAATTATGTTCCTGAAGAATATCATTCCTGTAATGGCCACAAATATCACAGCCGCCGAAACTCCGAATACAATGAGTTTTGTGTTCATCCTTGTCGGTTCAGGTGGAGGGGGCATTACCCCTGCAATTTTTCTTCCTCTCTTCACGGTCTTTTTTGGGATCTTGGGGGGAGATGAAAAACGCTCTGGTATCTTCTTTTCACCTTCCTCGTAGACGTTTACTTGATCTTCTTCGAGCCGGATCGCACCTTCAGAGCCGTGCAACGTAAAAAAGCCGAAATCCTCATTTTCCGGGTCCACGATCAGGGCTGTGACCTTTGAGGAGAACTGCTGGAGGTTCCTCTGGGTGTTAACGTCCGTGGAGGACATGAATATGCCAAAACCTGGATGAGAGTGGTACCAGCCGATGATTCTCCCTTCGATATCGCCCTTCAATATCTTATCCGTCACCTCTGCGATGGTTTTTGGGGCTAGTGTGGCTCTGGTATCATTTGATTCCTGCTCGCCAGAGACCGCGTCTTCTATCACTATCGTATGATTCTCCACGTTACCGACGAGAATGCCAATAACCTCATCGTCAGTGGATTTCGCAATATCCATTACCTTGTTGAAAACGCCCTTGGGAATGCTAATGTAAAACATTTGAACACTTCTTTGCGACTACGAAGAAAGCTTAAGTCTTTGGCTAATAAATACTTTGTTGCTTTTCTAGAGATATTTTTTGATCGATAACAAAATCATTCCCATGCACACTGAAAGTAACTTCAACCTCATGGTTTTATGCCCCTTTAAAACGTAGAAATTGTGAGGAAATCAAAATCCTTTAGGCTCTGATCATATCGATAACGTATTCCACTTCCCCGTTCTCAGGAATGTCCACCGTGCCATAGAAGTCCCGATAACCTTCTGACTGGCAAAACACCTCGTAGTGTCCAGGTGGAAGCCCGATGATCCTGTAGTTTCCTCCCATATCCGTCCATGTGGATATGACGTAGTTCTCGTTGGAGACCTGTATGTAGGGATCAAAACCTCGCCTTGTCGTGGCATCTCTCACAATACCTGTCATCACACTGCCGTCAACCTGAGCATTCTCTTCGTAAACTGTAACCGTCACCTCGTCAGTATCTTTTGAGCGGTGGTTGTCCTCCACGACGAGGGTTACCGCATGAACCCCCACTGGAAGGTAGGTCATCACAGACCTTGAACTGCCTATGCGGTCCTCGCCCAGATACCAGGTGTACTTCACCACGGTTCCATCAGGATCGAAAGAGCCAGAGCCGTCAAGATACACAGGATTTCCCTCAAAAGCCATTTGGGCTATTCCCGCATCTGCAACAGGGGCCTCATTTGGATCTCCATCGGTAACTGTTACGAATATGGACTTTGTTGGGCCGTCAGATAAAATTTCCTGCGTGGAATATAGAAAACCTGTTGCGGTGGCACCGCTGTTCAGGACATAGCTTCCTGGATTGGAAAACCCTCCATTTACGATCCTCACGCTCAGTTCAAGGGTCGCCTTTGCCTTTGATTCGAGATACCCCACATTCCATATCAACTGGGTCGCACTGTCCTTTTCAAACTCGATACTCACATATCCCTGCGATGGTGCAAACTCGACCAGATCGAACTCGGCAGGTAAGGTATCCTTCACAACCACGTCCGTGATGGTGGATCGACCCGTCATTTGACTCACTTCATTGGAAGCCTCTCCTCCGCTTCTTGTGGCGTAGAAAACGAGCTGTGGTTCAGGTTCTTCTTCCTCATCTACATCGTCCTCAACCACGGATTCTAGATTGTTAATGACCGTGATCTCCAATTGCCATGTTGCTTGGTTTCCTATAACAACCACTGCAGGGCCAGATATCTTGTCTTTATGCACCTCTAACGGCTTGAACTCATCACCACTTATCCCGTCAGAGGGCATCATCGCTGCAACTGTGAAAGCTGTCCCTAAGAAGACTACCATTATTACCAACGACTTTATGGTCTCGATTCCTTCCTCTTTGATGGTATCACATCCTATTTCTGCTCGAATATATATGAATTTTATGACTTATATAATTATTGGTATTGTTCGTTGACGATTCCCGCTTAAAATATCAAAATCCCTTTGCTCCAAAAAAGCCGGGTTGGGTGGAAGAGGGCAAAAAGGAGGGCACCTATTGCCAGCTCGCGAAGGAAATAAATAGAACCTAGGCGATTATCGAAATTATGAGCGATCTCGGTTTAGGCGCCATAATCACCTTGATAATTTTATTACTTTTACTCGTAATCCTGCTCCTTTTCAGCCTAAGGCGACCGTCTGTAATAAATATCGCAGTAAGAAATCTTAGAGGCTTCACCAAGATGAATCTGGCTTTACTCAGTGCCACCTGTGTGAGCACCATCGTCATCACAGGCTCGCTCATCGCAGGGGATTCCCTGCGGGAAAGCATAACAAATGCCGCGTATGATAATCTGAGCGAGGTGGATGAGATCGTCACCTCGGACAAGCTTTTCAATGGCTCTATTTTGGACGGGTTAGCCCAGAACGATGCTTTGATGGAGGAGGTGGATCATCTTGCCCCCCTAATTCAGATGCGGGGAATAGTGGAGAATCCTCAAACTGGTGCGAGAACGAGAACCGCCAATATAATCGGGTTCGATGATGCCTTTCTCGGTTTCGGTAATCTGATCTCAGTTGGGGGTACAAAGCTTGGTTTTACACTTGACGATAACGAGGTTTACCTGAACGAGAATCTCGCCGACGAGATCGGTGTAGGTAAAGGGGATAGGGTGAATATTTCCTTTTCAAATCTGGATCAACTGTTCGAGGCGATATTTCTCGGGGACCAAGATAAAACCAATATAAAGGTTCAGTTCGAAGTGAACGATATTGTCAGGTCGGAGTCATTGGGAAGGTTCCAATTGAACGCCAATAGAAATCCGCCTCAAAACATCTATGTGCCCCTTGAAAGCCTGCAGAAGGTTCTTGGAACGCAAGACAAAGTGAACATGATTTTGATTTCAAACAAAGGGGATGAAAGAGGGGGCGTTGATCACTGGGACGAGGTATCCCAGATTCTTGAAAATACGCTCGACGACGATCTGGGCTATAAGGATGCAGGTTTTAGGATCTTCCAAAATCCAGAAAAAGGCTATATAAAATTGGAGGCCGACGATGTCTTTTTTTCTTACAGTTACTATGAACTTATAAGAAACGCGGATATGGAAGCATT
>JAZGAR010000110.1:0-6854 GCA_036475875.1 Thermoplasmata archaeon | reverse complement strand
GAAAGAGGTTATCATCGTGCCAGCCAGCGATATAGACACCATGAGAAGAGGCCTTACCATGAACCAGATCGAGACCAAGCTGTTCGCCAGCGTAATCGAGAAACTTAGACCGAACGTCGCATATGTGGACAGTGTGGACGTGAACGAAGACCGATTTGGCAAGGACATTAAGAAAGAGCTGACTTCAAAGGTGAAGATAATCTCTAAGCATGGCGCAGATGAGATTTATCCGATTGTGTCCGCAGCGTCCATAATAGCCAAGACAACCCGCGATGCGGAAATTCGAAAGATAGCCAAAGAAATCGGCGAGAACATAGGAAGTGGGTATCCCTCGGATGCCGTAACAATACGATTTTTGGAAAGATGGATAGACGAGCACGGCAAACCACCACCGCATACTCGCCTTTCCTGGAAGACCGCTCAGCGTTTATTGGATAGAATTAAGACCAAGAAGATCGAAGATTTCTAGGAGGATTTGAAGTGGAGGAAGTGCTGAAAGAATGGCTTGAGAAAGCCAAAAAGAAGATCGAAGAAGATGAGAAGTTTAAAAACGAGTTGAAAGGCTTTAATGGGATTTTTCAGCTTGATATCACCGATAGCGACAGTTATTATATTGATATCAAGAATGGAGATGTTGGAGAGCTGGAAAAAGGGAAAGCAGATGATCCAAGATTGACTATAACATCAGACACAGAAACTTTAAAGGGGCTAATGAGCGGAGAAATGAGCGCTATGAAGGCCTTTGCACTGAGAAGGATAAAGTTAAAAGGTTCATTTGAAGACATCATAAGGCTCAGGAAATTCTTGAAGACGGATTAAAATCTCTTGCTTCACCTCCCTTTTATCTCAATAACTGAGTATATCGTTTTTCATGAATTCTCTCAGTAGTGCAGTTGCATAGCATCCTTTCATGAGCTCGAATCGCATTTTTATGCCTTCATATCCGATCTCACAACTAAAATCTTTCACGTGCGAGACCAATGCCCTTCTCGTGCCCTTTGATGACAGCTCCCTCATTTGCGGTATAATAAAATCCTTTGGCTTTACTTCCTCTTCCTCAATAACCATCCTCTCTATCTCGCCCTGCTCACCTCCCGCCAACTTCACCTCAGCACCAGGAACAATGCTGCTGATAAAGGCTTTCCCCTCTGCAACTCTTTTTTTTATCTTTTCGATATTGTCCTTTGTGACATCAATCCACTTTTTATGTTCGGGCAGGCCATTAGTATCCACAGGGAGCACTATATCTCCGATCAAAGGCTCTGTTGACAATAAACCCTTTTCGATTCTTTGGCTTAGGATCCTATTGAACAGATACGATTGATAAGCATGGATGAACATCGTGGAAAGGTTCTTTGGTAGTGCGGTCAAAGCGCCTATGTAGTCATCTTCATTTTTTATGAGATGGTTAAGCATGGCCTTTTCAAACCCGAGATATTTCGGGAAGATCGCCAAGGCTTCGGAAAAGCTCCTTCCTTCCTCAATAGCCCTTCTCGCCTCTACCGCCTTTGGTCCTTCAATTTCCACAGGGTTGCCAAGATAAGCTAGCACCGCTCCTTTGAAATCCCCTTCTATTAGCCTCTGCCCCACAACATGGGTTATTGGCCTTACGGTACCGAACCTCTGATGACCAAAAAAATTTGGAAAACCGCCTAATACCTCAAGTTGTCCCAAGGTTTCGTGAACGAGGTCCTCAGCCTCCGACTCCGGGTATTCGATATCTCCGATCAGAATATCGAATCTGTTTCCTATCAGGTCACCCAGGCAGAGCCCTTGTCGTGATGTGTATGCTTCCAGAACCTCAAAATCCTTCATTCGTATTTCTTTCACATCCTCCATCGGTTTTTTAATTGAAATGAGCTGGGTGGTTATCGCCCTTTTATCCTTCGTCCCTGCGAAACCGATTTTCTTCCTGCTGATGCCCAACCGTCTTGACAACCGCCGTATAAGTCTGTTGGTCTCCCAGTTTTTGGCCTTTATCCTTGCTATTGTATATTCCCCATCTTCGTCCTTAGACGGAGGAGATGAAACCTCCTCGACTACAAAATCCTCGGCACTTTTCCTGAGCTTACCTCCTATGCCATGAGTGTTCGTATAAAAAACTTCTATGCCTATGACTCTCTCGTCTTCTCTCGCTTTGATCATCGAAAAGTGGATGGTATGGATGGTAAAAAGAGTTTTTGGGGAGAATAAGCCTTAAAGACCGTGCACAAGCTGCCTTACCAGATGCGTTAAGATATTTCTTACCGCATTTGGGGCGTTCATAAGCTCTTATCCGGAACTTTTCTACTTAGAATATCTTTGGGGTGGTTTTCTCACCGCGAAAACATTCTTCTTCGTCTGTCATTTCCTTTTTCCTCCTTTCACCCTCACTTCAACTCGCCCACAACCTTCTCCACCTCGTTTAACACTTCACCTGATCTCACCACGGCTGTGAGATTGTTGATGTCGACGTACAATGGTCTGTCCACCTCCAAATGCTTCACATGTTTTCTTATCACCTCATAGGCAGCCGAAACGCCCTTACTCGATCTTATCGGCAGTCTGAAGTCCAAGGCCTGAGCACCTGCCATCAATTCAATAGCCACAACAGCCTGCGCATTATCTATGATCTGTCTTGTTTTGATGGCTGTTGTCATGCCCATACTTACAAAATCTTCCTGGTCCGCCGCGGCAGGAATCGAGCCTGTGGCTGCAGGATGGGAAAGCACCCTATTCTCGCAGATCAGAGAGCCAGCGGTATATTGGGATAGCATCAAGCCGGAGAACATTCCCGCTCCTTTGGTCAGGAAGGCAGGCAATCCCATGGAAAGATGTGGATTCAGCAATCTGTTGAGCCTTCTTTCGGATAACGCGGCAACAGTTGTCACCGCAATCCCCACAAGTTCTAAAGCAAAGGCCATGGGCGTGCCTTGAAAATTCGCCCCGGTCAAAACCAAATCCTGTTTAGGAAAGAAGGTGGGGTTGTCAGCAGCGCTGTTCAACTCCGTTTCGATCATATACCTTGCCCATTTGAAGGCATCTTTTGCGGCACCAACAACCTGAGGGGTGCTTCTTAAACTGTAGGCATCCTGAACGTTTTTACCTTCTTGAGCCAATAAATCGCTATCCTCAGTAATTCGCCTTATATTCTCAGTGCATTCGATTGCCCCCAAAAAGCCCCTCACCTTGTGCAGTCTTTCATCATAGGCCATCATGTTGGCATTCAGGGCTTCCAAGGTCATGGCAGCGGAAATTTCAGAGGTTTTCAACCACCGCATTGCATCATAAATCTGCAAGGCTCCCATTCCCGTAATCAAATTGGAGCCGTTGATCGTGGCCAAACCGTCTCTAGCCTCGTACACAATTGTTGGTATCCCTGCACGATCCATGGCCTCCTTTCCGCTCATCCTCTGGCCGGAATAAAAGGCCTCGCCCTCCCCCATTGGTACCAGGGCCATCTGTGCCATGGGAGAGAGATCACCACTCGCCCCTACCGAACCTTTTTGGCACATTACAGGTGTTACGCCCTTATTCAGCATCTTATTTAAGGTTTCCACAACAACGCTTCTCAACCCGGAGTGGCCCCAGCAATGGCAGTTGATCCTGCTCAGAATCGCAGCCCGAACCCCATCCTCGGGAACAGGTTCCCCGTAACCGGCCGCATGACTATAAATCAAGTACCTCTGATATTGTTCGACCTGTTCTTGGGTGAGAAGTACCTCTGACAGCTCCCCAATGCCAGTGTTCACACCGTACATGATTTCCTTCTCAGCGATTTTCCTTTCCAACAGTTCTCTGCACTCCTTGATTCTCTCCATGGCCTCGGGATGGATTTCTATCTTTTCGTGGTTTCTCGCAACATCAACAACATCTTCGATTGTAAGACTATGGCCGTCGAGAACAATTGTCACATCAACTCCCCCATAATCAATAGAGTCTCCTACCGTGTTCGTCTATAATGGTTCGTACGGATTTAAGCGTTGCCCCATTACAACAACATTTATTGGGGTACCGTGGACTTTTAACCGTATTCCAATCTATCGAGATTGGCACCGCCTCTCTCTGCCGTGTAATAGAGGAAAAGCGCGGCAAAATCCGTAACGAGAATCATCATCAATATACCAAGAATATTATAATTCTTTATCATCAAATAAAAAGGAACGAATAAAAATAGCATCCCAAGAATAAGGCAGCCCATTGCAAATAGGTACATCGTCATAATGTCGGGATTGCCCTTGTTGGATTCGTCAAAGTTCGGATATTTTGCACCGAACCACACGCCAAACCCAGTAAACAAAAAAACCATGGTTTGTGCCCCCAATACGGAGAAAATTGCGATTTCAAAGAAGTTGTAATGCACCAATCTTATATCCGTATGAAAGGACAGATAATAGGCCAAGAACAGGGCCGTTCCAAAAACGATCAGAGGTGAGGTAGCCACGTTCGCCAGAGCTTTTGCACTGGTGGCCACTTTCCCTCCGAATGGAGCCGTTCTCAATATCCATAAATTCTTACCCTCCCTACCTATGCTGCTCAAGGAGGATATTCCCGGTTCGAGTGTGGATACCGCAAAGATTCCCATGCCCACGAGCAACGGATAAACGTATTTGCCGGCACCGATTTGAAAGATGTCCACATCCGCCAATGAGTTAATCGCATACACCGTCCCCCCCGTGACGGCAATGACGGTGATCACGGTGCCCCATATTCTTCCTGATCTCACCTCTTCCGCCAATTCTCTCCTGACCAATGCCCTCAACTGCTCGTCCATCCATTTCCTTGGCACCAGAGGCGATCTACTGAAGATATCGTAAACGGATTTCTTCGCCCCTTCATTTGCACTCGTGCCGAATGTCCAGGCATCCAAAAATATTCTATCGCAGAAAAGCAGCAGCGATAAGGACGATAGAGTCAGGAAAATTAAAACCAAAGCCAAAGGCAAACCACCCAAAGGTTGATAGAGGTTCGAAATGAGGTTATAGACAACTATGAGAAACGGCATCTCAGCCAGCATGATCACGAACCGTCGCCGTAAAGGTCTGAGCGCGTTGATAATCGAGAAAGAAAATCCTACGCTCGTTGCGAAAATCGAGATTGAAAGAGCATATCCAAAATACCACAGGTCCAATGCTATTTTCATGTCGAAGGCTAGGATGACCAGGGTCATTACACCGATAATGGTTTCAAATATAAGCAGGTTGAATATCAGCTCTGAAACGAATTTACCTAGCAACACTTTACGTTTACTGATTGGCTGTGATAAAAAGAAGACCATATCCTTGTTTTGCACCACTCTCCTTGTGGTATCCGCCACAGATTTTGCAAGGAATATGAAGAAAACTATGAGCAGGATGGTACTGGGCTTTACATCCGTGAAAAGACCCGAATCACCTTGACCCATGGAGAATTCGTACATTCGCAGCATGATCCACGCGAATGCGATCATCAGCACGATGAACCATATCATCATTATAGGATGCTTCGACATGCGCTTTTTCAAAACCCTGTAGGCGCTTATCGCATCTTTTGAGTATACAATGTACCATCCCATAACTTTCCTCCCACGAGATTGATAAAAGCGTTCTCCAGATCATCAGTATTGGCGCGAGCTTTCAACTCCTCGCTTGTTCCAATGGCTGTGATCTTGCCTTTGTTTATAATCGCCAGCCTATTACACAGGCTCTCGGCTACATTGATAAGGTGTGTCGACATTAAAACGGTTTTATCGTGTTTTACCAGCTCCCTGATCATATCTTTTACCATCTTCCCGAACATAGGATCAAGTCCTGTGGTTGGCTCGTCCAGAATCAGTATGTCAGGGTCATGAATTATCGCGCTCATGAATGCGATCTTCTGTCTCATACCCTTTGAGTATGTGCCTATCAAAAAGTCTATCTGCTCCTCCAAATCCAATATTCGGCTGAAGTACTGGACGCGTTTGTCCAGGTCGTCTTTCTCCATGTAACGGAGTTTCCCCATCATGGTTAGAAATTCCCGCCCCGAGATGTGTTCGAAAAGCGCCGGGTATTCAGGTAAAAATCCGATTTTGGATTTTGATATAATGGGTTTCTCCACGACATCTATGCCGGTTATCAAGGCTTTACCGGTGGTAGGGAGAAGAATGCCCGCGAATATCTTCATGCAGGTGGTCTTTCCTGCACCGTTTGGGCCCAAAAGCCCGAAAATTTCGCCTTTCTTCACGGAGAAGGAGATGTTCCTTATGGCCTGGAATCCTTCAAAACGCTTGCCCAGATTCACGGCCTGAATTGCGATCTTTTGTGGTGAATGTTTCTCGCCACTCTCCATGTTTTTGTCATACATATTAGGTTTATAATATGTTTTTGGTGAGGATATTTTTTCAGAAAATAGAAAGATATATATGTACCTTCATCATTTTGGTTTTTACCTGACTTATGAGGCTAAGAGAGGTTCGAATAGGGCGTATCCAATCGTTCGTTAGAAAAAAATTGGTACAGCATCAAGCACCATAGAAGAGATGACGACAATGCCAGAAATCCAGGCAAACATGGCAGGCACCATAGCAGAGGTTCTAGTTAACGAGAACGACTCAGTACAACAAGGGCAGGATGTGATCATTCTGGAATCCATGAAGATGCATATCCCGATACAGAGCGATCACAACGGAACGGTGAAGGAGATCAAGGTCAACAAGGGTGATTTCGTCAACACGGGGCATGTCCTGTTGGTGCTCGAATAAAAAGTACCGGCCTTTCAAGGTAATAGGCATCCATAAGGGGGAGAGGGCTTTGAATGAAGGCAACATATTGACTGAAAAGAAGGATTCTATACTCATAGTGACGTTGAACAGACCGCAATTCATGAACGCTCTGAACCTTGAGACTCTCACACAA
>JAZGAR010000109.1:0-2299 GCA_036475875.1 Thermoplasmata archaeon | reverse complement strand
CCTTGTTCGATATTCAAAATTCAAAATGATATGAAATGATATGAACCTAACGAAATTCAAAGCCATATTTTCCTACCCACAGTGTCACGTGTGTCCCAATGTCAGGCCCCGTGGGGAGGAACCGACCGTACCCGGGTGCCTCCGTGGCGATAAAGCTGAAGTCTGATTGCCGGACGCTTCCGTTAATGGCACAAGTATTGCTTGCATGCGGACGGAGGATAATAACTTAACAATATCGTTAAACGAGTATATTTTTTATGTCCTATGAGCGTCTCTTAACAATAAAGAAGCCGTTTTTCAGCCAATATGATGTTGCCTATGCGCTCGGTACCAAGGTTTCCTCGGCGGAGGTCTTGTGCAGCCGTTATGTGAAGAAAGGATTGCTAACAAGATTAAAAAGAGGCCTTTATGCCAGAATGGAAACGCTGGTTCATCTTGATCAGATAGATCTCTTTCGCATTGCCAACTCATTGCAGGTCCCCTCTTACATCTCTTTGATGACTGCCTTATCTTACTATGGCATCACAACACAGGTGCAAAGAGGCTTTTTTGAGTCTATCTCAGTCAAACGAACAAAAACATTCGAGGCAGGGGAATTCTCCTTTCATTACATGAAAATCAGGCCTCATCTTTATGGGGGGTTTACTAAAAGGGAGGGTGTTTTCATTGCGCTGCCTGAAAAAGCAGTTCTGGATTCCTTTTACCTCGTTTCCATGGGTCGCTATGCTTTAGATGTGACCTCTCTTGACTTAACAAATGTCGATAAGGAAATACTGGCAGACCTTTCTGTTCTGTATCCTCCGAAAACGAGAAAATACTTGGAGTGATCTTATGCAAAGATTAAGAGACCATGAGATCTTTGAAATGGCCATGCTTCAGTGGCTCGGATCAAAACGTTTTCTGGGCTCCCTTGCCTTTGGAGGAGAAACCATGCTCAGGCTCTGCCACGAACTTCCCCGATATTCTCTTGACATGGATTTCTGGTTTTTCAAAGAAGACGATTATGAGCAGTTTTATGATGGGCTCTACAATGCCCTTTCCCAAAATTACGATATCGTGGACGCTCAGAATAACTATTCTTCCATTCTAGTAGATATCCAAAGAGAAAAAAGAATGCCGAGATTGAAGATAGAAATCCGTAAGACTATGGCACCTCCCGGGAGCACTGAGGAAAAGATCGCCTTTTCACCCCATTTTCCCACCCAGGTCCTGGTGAGAGGGTTCACCTTGAGACAGATGCTTAAGGACAAGGTCCTCAACCTGATAGACCGCGGAGAGATACAAGATGCGTTTGACCTGGAATTTTTGGCCAGAAAAGGGGTAGCCCTGAATCTTCCAGAAGAACAAAAGAAAAAGATCGTGAAGACATTGCAGGGATTCAAGAGAAGGGATCTTGAAGTGAAACTTGGAGGCATGCTGCTACCGGAACTGAGAGATTATTACAAACAGCAAGGATTTGCATACCTGGAGGAAAAGCTTTCATTTGAGGAATGGGGAAATGAAGGCTGAAGGATCGCTGCGCCTGGCCGCTCGTGCCATGTCCGCCTTGCTCCGCTTGGCAGGAGGCCGGGTCTCCCTGCCCGCAATGCTTTGCAACGCGAGTTTCCGATTCTCCGGAATTCCGGAATTCGGAAACCGGAACTCGGAAGCAGGCGGGGCAGTGACATGCGGGCTCGAGGTGAAAGGTTAAAGCCCCGTGGAGAAACCCAAATGTCAAATGACAAACAACAAGATGACAAAATGTTATATAATCAGGAAGAAATCACAGCACTGGTTAATGAGCAACGATCAATTTGATAAATTTCGCTGAAAGGTTAAGGCCGATAACTGAAGGCTGTCAACTGATTGCAGCGATATCCTTGTGCGTTTACAAAAATACTTACTTTTTCTATTGAATATAAAGTAACAAAGTGGTAATTTTTTACATATTTTGGTATGATGTAAGTTAATGGTGGTCACTTGTCCGGTGTCAAGAATAACCAGGAAAGAAAACTTTTATCTGAAACGTCCCCAGCCCTGATTAAAATGAGATCTCTACATAAGATAAGAAATATGCATATAAAAGGAGTTTGTAAATTTCTGAAACATAGATAAATTCATTCCAAAGATTGATTGAAGAACTAAATACGTAAGCGAGAGCGACCCGCCCGCTTCCGAGTTCCGGTTTCCGAATTCCGGAATTCCGGAGAATCGGAAACTCGCGTTGCGAAGCATTGCGGACAGGTGGCGGGCAGGCGAACATTACCAATGGATGCACAATTTATCGGAAATAATCAGAAAATCAAAGATATAAAGGAAT
>JAZGAR010000108.1:0-11056 GCA_036475875.1 Thermoplasmata archaeon | reverse complement strand
CAATTTCTTTTTCAGCCATTTTAACCGCCTCTTTCGGATTCACTCGAACGAGCACATCTCCAACGGGCACATACACCCGTGAGTGCAGGAAAATGGAGAGGGAATATAAAAAGGTTTGTGAGAGTTGGTAAATTTTCATTTTATTTAGGGACACATACTGCAAACTACATAGTAACCATGTTAGATTCCTAAGGGCAGAGAGCTAATACACTTTGAAATTTTTGAAAAAAATCGTGACCAAAGACCTTTTGAGCGAAATGTTTATTAATGACTAAATCCTAATTCAAAGGTGGATTGCGTATGGGGCAGAAAATAAGGGCTTTAAGCATACTGGTGATACTATTATTATCCATATTATGTTCATTCGGATTTCTGGGGGGCATCGGAGAGGAAGCCGACGATTCCGATATGCAGGAGGTTGCTCTATATTTACATGGAGACCTTGAAAACGCCACGCTGAACACCTCCTATGGAATTTATGAGGAACAGCAAGTGCTCACCACAAGCCCTGAGGACACATTATATACCTCGATCTTTTTAGGTGAGTGGGAAACCATACCTATAGTCTATCCCATGGACATCCGGGGCAATGTAAGGTTCGGGGTTTACGCCCTTGGAAACCTGCAGCAGGTCAGATTTACTGCATCCCTTACGGTAAACGGAGTAGGAGTTTCCGGCTTGATGACCACCCTGAGACAGAATCTCAACGAAAGCTTTCCCGTGGAATTCATCAGCGATCCACTGAACCTGACCCAATCATTGGAATTGAACACAACAGATACAATTGGTTTGAGACTTTCGCTGGACCACAATGACCCAAGATACTATCAGATCAATCCCCCTCCAGGTATCGGTAAGGACGTCACACTGGTTTTCGGATATGGCTTTGGCTCCTTCGTGGAGTTCCCCACGGTCTCAATGCGAGTTGCAGACATAAAAGGCAGGGACGATCCTGCAACTGCAAACATGATAGTCACCGCAACCATAATTTGCAGTTTTGGATACGAGGACTTCAACTACGCCACAGCCAAAAGCGATTATGGCAAATTTACAAAGCTTTCCGAAACCGTGATAGACAACGCCATAATTGAAGTGGAATGGGAGTGGGACTACACCGTAACGGAAGGGGGGAGCTATCCAGTCAAAGTAACTGCAAGAGACCAGAACTACAACAGCTGGAAGCTAGAGAGGGACGTGCACATCACCACTCCCAACACCGAGATAGATTTCTCTCTCTCGGGTTCGGACATATCGTTCTCAAACGATCTGCAAAGGGGTAAAAACACCACCATAACCGCTAAAATCATCGGCTCAGGAAGGAGATGGAGTTCCTATCAAGTGGAAATCGAATTCTATGATGGCTCGGACCTCTTAGGGATGGTCAAAGAATCCATCTCACGGGGAGGAACGAACGAAGTTACTTTGGTCTGGGAACCGGACACAAGTGGAGCTCATAAGATAACGGTGGTAATCGACCCTGATGATCGTTTTGATGAGACGAATGAGAACAACAATGAGGCAACGAAAAACGTGGATGTCAAAGAAGGCTCAGGCGATGGAACCCCTGGTTTTGATACCCTGTTTTTGATCATCGCTATTTCAATAGCTCTATTTTTCGGGAAGCGATCTCGTAGAGCTAAATGAATTAAAACTCAATCCTACTGGCTCGTTAATTTTTAAAACCGAGTAGATGCAAAGTTTTATAAATCGAAGTATCATTAGGGAAAACCTCAGTAATGAGGGGTTTACATTGCCTCAACGAAAAAAAACAAACGAAATGCTGACAAAGCTCATAGCTGATCTCAAGAAACAAGCCTATAAAAACGATGCTCCCATCTGGAAGGACATCGCAAAGAGATTGGAGAAGCCAGGAAAGAGTTGGGCTGAGGTGAACCTCAGAAGGCTCGTCAAGTATACAAAGAAAGGAGATACCGTGATCGTGCCGGGCAAGTTGTTGGGAAGCGGAGAGCTGAATGCGCCCATCACCGTTGCGGCATACTCGTTCTCTGAGTCAGCCAAGAAAAAGATACAAAGCTCCGGTGGAACTAGCATCTCCATTTCGGAGTTGGTGAAAAGAAACCCAAAAGGTAAGAATATTCGAATAATCGGTTAGAGAGGGATTGCAGGATGATTGTGATAGACGCTGAGAACATGATCCTGGGAAGGCTCGCAAGCCATGTGGCGAAGCTCCTATTGAACAAAACAGAGGTGATTATAGTCAACGCAGAGAAGGCTATCATCAGTGGCTCGAAGAAGAGCATTATAGATGAATACTACGGCAAGCGCAGGGTGGGCACTGCAAGAAAGGGGCCGTTCTACCCGAGAATGCCTGATAAAATCCTTAAGAGAACAATCAGAGGCATGATACCCTATAAAAAGGCATCTGGTAAGGAAGCCTTGAAAAGGCTTCGGGTTTATATAGGAGTGCCAAAGGAGCTGAAGGACAAAGAGCTCAGCACGATACCCAAGGCGAATGCCACAGGTAAGGTTAAATACATGGAATTAGGTGAGGTTTCAAGACATTTAGGCGCCAAATTCTAAGGGATTTGAATGAAAGGACCAAAGATCGTGAACACAAGTGGAAAAAGAAAAACTGCGGTGGCAAGAGCCTCTGTCAGAAGCGGGAAGGGCAGGGTTAGAATCAACCGTAGGCCTGTTGAGATACATATGCCAGAACTTGCGAGACTCAAGATAATTGAGCCATTAACTTTGGCTGGAGAAAGGATAAAGAAGGTGGATATAAGCGTGAATGTTACTGGCGGTGGTATCATAGGCCAGGCCGAGGCGGCGAGGACAGCCATTGCCCGTGGCTTGGTGGAGTTCTTTAAGGATGAGGATCTCAAGGAACTCTATAAGAGATATGATAGAAGCCTCCTCGTTAATGACCCAAGAAGGAAGGAGGTAAAGCATCCTTTAGGGAGGGGAGCAAGGAAGAAGAGGCAGAAATCGTACAGATAAAATAAAGGGTATGGTGTAAATGATAATTCCGGTTAGATGCTTCACATGCGGTAAGTTAATTAGCGATTCGTACGAGGCCTATATTCAGCGTGTTGAAATGGGTGAAGAACCTGATAAGATTTTGGATTCCTTGGACGTCAAACGCTATTGTTGCAGAAAGATGCTCATAGCCCATGCTGACCTGATAGATGAGGTCATGCCTTACGGTTAAAATTTATATGTTAAGCCGAATAGGAACAATCGACTCCACAAAACCATGTTTTAAATCACGCACTTACCATCATAGATAGCGTTGCAATATTCGTCATCTTCGAACTTGTCCTTCTGCTCCTTGTCAATCTCGTTTATCAACTTTGTTATCGCAGCCACATGCTGTTTTTCCTCTTCGATGAATTTTTTTAGATATGCCTTTACTTTCTCAGTTCGCACGCCTACCAACATCTTTTCGTATAAATTCAGCGCATCCAACTCGCTCTTCAACGCATCCCTGAGTATCAGTATATCGTTCTCGAATTCACCCTCTATTTTGAGATTATCGTAGTCCATTTTATCCCTCCGGTAGCTATGGATAATGCTCATCGAATATTTGTTTTTTTGCGAGGGGATTCAACTTATCTCATAAATTCTGGCCTTGAACAACCAAATGTCCACATACGTATTTGGATCCTCGCTCGTGCCAAAAATCTTTGAGACTGCCTTGCTCGGGTAACGAGCCAAGAACACCCCGAATATCACCTCCCAGTCCCCCCAATCCCAGCCAAGAAGAGCCACCAAAGCTGGAATGTTTGCCTGCACCGCTATTGATAATCTGCATTCAGGTGGAGGCTCTGTAGATATCCTCTGTATGATCTTCGGTGTGCCTATTTCAAAATACAGCTCGAACCTTATAAACATGTGCTCTGGAAGAGCTTTAGGAATTGAAGGATAGTCCTTGGGGTTCGAAGGATTGCAGATGTTGTAAAAGAAGGTCTCGATGGTCTCTACCAGCCATCTCAGCAGAGCCACGATACCGTCGCCATCCATTCCTAGGGATATCCTTATGCCCCCACCAGTCGAGCCTGAGACGTCCTCAAGAGCTATATCCAAGAATACGTACACCTTCTGCACGACATCCTGAATCAAGGTAATAACCATGTCAATGAAGTTCTGGATCCAATCCTGTATGAACTCGATTATGGCATCCAAACTCAAATCCTTGCCTATGAACTCAGTCCATGCCAAATTGAAGCTCGTCTTCAGCGCGTCCATTATCTCGGTCTTTATATCGAATTTCTCTGGGCCGTTTTGTTCTTGTCTGGTGCTCTCCTTGAGCTTCCAAATCACGCTGCCATCATAGCTTCTCTGCCAGGTTTTTTCATCCCCCTCCCCGGGATCCTTGAACATGGGCGTTCTGTCCACGACATCACCATTCTCATTTATTAATATCAGGCCGTCACCAGGTGAAAATGGATCCATGGTTTTGCCGTTGTTAAGTGCTTCCTTGGGTAATGTATAGATGGTGTAATCGCCATCGTTTTCAGACTCTAGATCGGAGAGCTTATGCCTGAGAATCCCGCCGTGCGCCGTGGAAATTCTCCAATCGCGAAGATCCCATCCTACTGGATTGTAAATCTCGAACCATTCATTGCCGCCATCATCGCCCTCAGGATTCAACTCGAATTCGTTTATGACCACTGTGTTGCCTTTCGGGGCGTTGTATCGAATCACGAAGCCTGCGTCGATTGTTGCCTTCAACCCCAAAAAAGGTATGGGTATGGAATTCAATCCCCCCATAACATCGCTTAAGCTCCATTTCACCTCCTTGTACTCCTCGATATCAGGCATGTAAAAATCGAGACCCCAACCGCTGTCTTCCTCAGAAACACTTTTGCCGTGGCCCTCCACTATATGACTGTTGATTTTCATCAACGGATCCACACTGATCTCCAGGTCGAAATCCCCTATCTTTATTTTTCCGTCGAGCAGGACATCGTAGTGGGCTTCATCATCGTCAGCCTTGTGATACCTGGCAAATCTCAGCTTGAAGCTCATATCTACACAGGCGATGTTGCCAGAGGTGGAAACCCATAACAGGTCTCCGTCAGCACTGGAATTCTCTGCCACCTCCTTATTTCCCTTAATCGCGAAGGTAAAACCAAAGAGGGTTATGCTCAACCCCTCTTTTACCACATTCGCCACGACCTCAATGATAGGTTTTATTATCGAGTCAACAATGAACTGTATGAAATCCTGCAGAAGCCTAACAAAGAACTGAATGGTATCCATAATTAACTTCACTATCTCAGCAACATAGCTTATCAACTTTGTCAAGAGGTCCATGAACGACTCTATGAGTTTTGTCAATGCGTCGAACACCGCTCCAACCACAGAGACAATGTAATCCCAGACCTGGGTCAAGAAGGATATTATATCCCCTAGGAATGTGTTCGAAAGCTCATAGTTCACGCGATATAGATCCCAGCCAGAATAGACCGTCACGGTTATGGAGATATCCAGGTCTAGGGTCATGTTCGCTCTTGTGTAATCGTGGGTTCCTTCCCCTAAGAAAAGCCTGCTTTCTGTTCTTACCTTTAACTCCACCCCCCCACTTATGGTAACATCCCAATTTGTGACGAACGGCCTCGTGTTAGATTTGCTGTTGGCACTAATGGCTGAATCCATTGCGATGTTTCCCCCGGCCACCGAGGTGTAGTGTGTGCCTTTCGGTTTTGATATTTCTATTTCCAAATCTTTTTTATCCGAAAGGTAATCGGGCTCTTGATCCACTTTCAGAATCTCGTAATCAATCCTCCCCTCCTCTCTGGCTATGCCATATTCATTATCCCAGAATTCAAAAGGCACTCCGAGTTTTGTGTACTGGAGAAACTTTGTATTCGCCATCTCACTATCGAAGATGATTTCGTCGGCAACGTGTTTGACCAGATCGCATGCCATGGGTATGAGCCCAAAACCGTTCACAGTGGAGGTTATGAGATCTACTATTATGTCTCTCGTACCGTCTATTATATTTTGCAGTCCTCCAATGATATACAATGGTCTTTGGTCCTTGCCATCATTCTCCACCAAAAGCTCCTCGATTTTTACATTCTCGTAGGCCTGCGCCACATAAGGGTTTAAATCCTTCTCCACCGCTTCCTTTTTTGCATCCTCGAACTTCATCTTCACCTCGAGATCAGAGAAAGGCTCGCTGGGCGCACAATCTGGATAATCAGTTCCGTTATCTTGCGATATCTTCGTTACTATTCCGTTGAATATCGCATTTTGCGCCAAACGCTTCTCAGCAAGTTTTATGTTCGCATCCTTATCAGCAAAGTCGTCGAAGTTCTGGACTATGAAAGTCTGTAATTCTCCTATTGCCCTTGCATGTTCGTTTACAAGTTGTACAATTAAGTTCTTGACCCGATCCTCTCCTTCCTCACCTGAGAAATAGGATTTGATAGTTTCTACCGCACCGTCAACCTTGTCACGGATCTCTTCAAGTAGTGATACATCGTCCTTTGGGTTGAGGTTTTCAGGGCGAGAAAGATATTTGTAGGAAGAGATATCCAAATCCACAATATTGGACATCACATTCAAAACCTCTGCAATAATGCCTTTGATCGCCTCCCTTAAAGTTGCGTAAATCTGGTTCACGTTCGTACCGAATTGCTGATCGTAGAAGTCAGAGTCTGTGTCTGGATCATACCAAAGCTTTGATACCCCGCTCCTTAAAATGTCCTTCTCAATGAAGTCAACCGTGTAATTTCCAGATTGAATTTCGATTTCATAGTCTACAGTCGTACTCCATGTATGTTTGACGTATTCATCTGGAGTGGAAGGATCGTTGTCAACATCCTCCCAATTCCAGCACTCCCCAGATTTCGTAAGTGTTATAGTATATGTGTTACCGTCCACGTTCGTGATTATGTCGTGCATCACCTTGGTATCTGGTAGATCCGCCTCTTCTGTAAGCGTCTTTCTCACCCAGTTCTTGATCCTCTTAAGATTCTCTTCATCCTCGGACCGTCCAGTTAGGAATCCGATAAGATCACCAACAAACTTACCTGCCTTGTCTATGGCATCGGCGAGTATCTGTACCCCGAAAAACACCACATTCATGGCGTCCATAAGGTGAAAATAATCCAAGTATTTGAGGATGAACTTATCTGCTATCGCATTCAATGCCTGTGCTATGATCGCCTCGATGTTTATGCTCTTGCTATCGATACCAAAATAGAGAGCGATTATGTCCGCTGGATCCACGGTTCCGTTGTTGACGTATTCTCTCACCAACTTTTGCATCTTTGAGTTACCGGTATTGTCGTAGTCCTCGTCCTCCTGGTTATGAAAGTTTTCGTCCATCGCCATTAATGCATCATCGTCATAGGTTCTGTAGAGCCTTGCTGTCTCCAACAGCAAAGCCAGATTCAATGCCAGTTCCACATCACCCGATGTCAGAATCTGGGATGTGGATTTATTCGGAAGACCCAAAGCTTTACTCGCTGTGGGGCTTAAACCGTATCCTTGAAGCACCCTGTATTGAGCAAGGGTCGTTAGGATATACTTTACAGTCCTTGGGATGGGCGAGGACGTGCCTTTTGCGCCTGCATCTAGGACCTCGAGTTTGTTGTTCAGCAGGGGATAGGCCGATTCGACCCTCCTTTCAAGGTGCATACTCTTTCTCAGGAACCTTGCGGATTTTGTGTCCCTGATCGTGTAGTTCATCTCACCGCTTAAGGTGTAATATGTGATACCTGATGTCTCGTTGAACTCGCCAGCCTTATCATTGCTCATGGTCTTGGACTCGACCACCTCATCTTTCCCGGTTAATGATTGGTTTTCCTGCTCATTTGTGGGAACGATATCATGGGTATTCAAGACTTCGAAGAATACTCCTGCTGAAAAACTCTCCACCACTATGATATACTGATTCTCCGTCCTCGGAAAGCTCTCATCTATGAGGTCGTTGAAGGTCTCGTTGAAGAAAGGCATAATCTGCTTCTGGTCGTGGAGCACCTGCGTTGCGGTGTAGACGGCACTCATAGCACGGTAATATGCCTGGGTCTCCACCTCTTCGTGAATGAGGCTAACCATGTTCCTCATCCTCTCGACATGTGATTCCTCGATCCTGTCAACCACGTGATCCGTGTTCACCGTGGTCAAGTAGATCGCGCTGAAACTTCCCAGGATGAGCATCAGCACGCCCATAACAGCGAACGACACCCTTGCCTTCTCGTCTTTCTGGATTTGCATAGAAATATGCAACCCCCCTCTCCGATATATCGGTATAGTTTTGTAAGCCTATGAAGGTTTTGGTGGGGAGGTTATCAAAAATGCATTGAAGTATTTTAAGGGCGACAAAGTATTCCTAGACCCTCTAACTTCTGAGAGGAAATTGGGCTAATGTCCTTCACCCAACACTTGATCATATCAAAAGTGCATTGTGCTATTTTAGGGCGACAAAATATTAAAGGGTTCTTAGATAATTTAAACTTTTTAGATCAAAAAACATGGTTCTTGTACCCCTTGCTTTAAACCTTTTCATTTCACTCTTTGTTTCTACTACGTAATCAAAACGTAATTTTTCGTAAAAATTAAAATACGGGTTCCCAAAACATCAATCATTCTTCATCTTAAAACTCCTGCAAATAATGTTGAGCGCAGTCACCGCGCAGCTTATATTGACATCACAATTTTTGCATTGATCGGGATTGGGAAATAAGGTATCATCAGGGTGCTCTTTTAGAATTTCGTTTAAAAGGGCCGTATATCCTGCTGTCCCAAAAGCAGCTGAACCCTCAACGATTTTTTCATCAGATTTACATCTACCAAGTATATCGAATATATCCTTATGAGACTCCCAATGTTTCGCAGTTTCTACTCCATGACACTCAGGCAAATCAAAAGTAACTGTCAATGCTATCACCTGTTTATAAGTATAACGCTGCGCTACTATAAATATTGTTGTAAATGTTTAAGCAAGTAAAATTGTCTTGATGATAGATACAATAGGCACTGCCACTTTTTTTAACTACTTACACCACTAACCTTATATAATCTTCGAAAGATGGCCTTTTATGCACGGAGGTTTTATTGCAATGGTTTTGTACAATCTCCTTTCAAAAACAGCCCAATCACATCCAGATAACCTGGCGGTGATATGCGACAAAACGAGATTCAGCTATGCACAATTAAAAGAGAGGATAGACAGACTCGCCAGTGCCCTGAAGTCAATCGGTATCGATAAGGATGATAAAATCGCAATGATTTCAAATAACTGCCATCGTTTCTTGGAAACCTACTTCGCAGCTACAAAACTTAGAGCTGTTCTCGTGCCTGTAAATTACAGATTGGCTCCAAAGGATTTTGTCTACATCCTGAACAACTCCCGGGCCAAGGTATTGTTTGCAGAGGCTGAATTAATTTCATGGATTTCCGAGAGGAGGGACGATATACCAGGTCTTAAGAACATCATCTTGACCGAATCTATTGGATCCGAAAACCTTCTCGAGGAGCATTTGAAATATGAGCAATTGCTGGAAAAAGCAGATTTAGAGGAAGAGCCTCCATTGGAAGTTGACGACTCGGACATCGCTCAGATATACTACACAAGCGGCACAACTGGCAGGCCAAAAGGCGTTGTACTCACCCACAAAAATAATCTTGTCCATGCAGAAGGGACAATATTGGAACTTGGATTGTCCTCAGAAGATAGATGGTTGCATGTGTCGCCCATGTTCCATTTGGCTGACGCCTGGGCTGTGTGGTCCATAACAAAGGTAGGTGCAACGCATGTTATGATCCCAAGATTCGAGCCCGAGATGGTACTGAAGGCAATAGAAAAGCATAAGGTAACATTGAGCAACTTCATACCTACCATGCTCAACATCTTGGTGAATTTCCCGGATGTTAAGAGTTATGATTCCTCCTCTCTGAGATTGATCATGAGCGGAGGAGCGCCCATTGCAAAAGAAGTAGTGAGGAAGGTTATCGAAATATTCGGCTGCGACTATATCCAGACCTACGGCCTGACTGAGACAAGCCCATTTTTGACTATGTCGATACTGAAAGAAGAGATGAAGAACCTTCCGTTTGAGGAAAGGCTGAGATACATGGTAACAACAGGCAGGCCTTTTTTCGATGTCCAGCTAAAGGTCGTGAAGGAGGACGGTAAAGAAGTGATCCCTAATGAGGAGGATGTAGGGGAGATAATAGTGAAAGGCGATACAATAACACTGGCCTACTGGGAATTACCAGAGGAAACGGAAGAGAGAATCTTGGACGGCTGGCTTTATACCCGGGATCTGGCGGTTGTCAACCCAGAAGGATATGTGACTATTGTAGACAGAAAAGATGATATGATAATCACAGGCGGCGAAAACGTTTATTCCATCGAAGTGGAGGATGTATTGTACTCTCATCCATGCATTTTGGAGGCTGCGGTAATAGGCTTACCAGACCCTATTTGGGGAGAGATGGTCACGGCAGTTGTGGTTCTCAAGGAAGGCGAAGAGGTTAACGGGGAGGATATAATTGGCTATTGCAAGGAAAATCTGGCCCACTTCAAAGCGCCCAAGAAGGTCATCTTCACCGAAAAGCTGCCAAAGACAGGCTCGGCTAAGATATACAAATATAAATTGCGAAAGATGTACGGGAAGGAGGGATACCCTCAATAAGATCATAACTTCCCCACGCAATTGAAGTATTACCATAAGCATGAAATCCGAGAGCAGGGGTAACAATGGATAGGAAAGAGTGTAAAACAAGAAAAGAGAATGTGATTAAACATTACGAGAGCCAGTGGGAGGATCATTCGGAAGAGGACGTCCTGATGAGGGTCGAGAACCTAAAGGATGTGCTGGATTCGATAATAGCTTCGCTCACTTTGAAACCCGGGGTAAGAATTCTTGACCTGGGCTCAGGCCCTGGGATCATTCCTATCAGGATAGCTCAGATATTTAGTGAGGATATTGATATATGTGGCATCGACTTCTCGGAGAGGGGCGTTTGTTTGGGTAATAAGGTAATAAAAAAAATGAATTCCAATGCATCCATTCACCTGATTAGAGGAGATGTGGAGAACCTCCCATTCCAAGAAAGTGGATACGATGCTGTGGTT
>JAZGAR010000107.1:0-3033 GCA_036475875.1 Thermoplasmata archaeon | reverse complement strand
TGTTGTTATCTTCACTTGTACCTTCCATGATCCATGCCTCTTCCGTTCTTGTGATTTCTATAATTCCATTTTTAGTTATATACTTTTGGAATATTGGAATTTCTTCAACATAAAATGTTAAAAGGCTCTAGGACTTGGCATAATCGATGAAGCAAATGTTTTTATATTACAGGGCCTATTGAGGCAAAAAAACGCTGGAGAACGAAAAAATGGGACTTTGGCAGGGAAAGTCAAAGAGAAAAATCTCAGGTGGCAAGCTTCGCCGATCTCGGAAGAAGAGAAAATTCGAGATTGGAGCTGAGGCTCAGATCACGACTATAGGAGAGGAGCGAAAGAAATTTGCCCGTACCCGATCGGGAAATCAAAAGATAAGGGTTCTCTCCACGGACAAGGTCAATATCGTTATTCCAAAGAAGAATCAGGTAAAAACCTCGAAGATCATCAGCGTTCTTGAAAATCCCAGCAACCCGCATTTCGTGCAGCGGAACATCATAACCAAGGGAGCGATAATTCAAACTGAAATTGGAAAGGCCAGAGTCACTTCCCGTCCCGGTCAGGACGGTATCATAAACGCGATTTTGATCTCAGAATAGGGCTAAGGATAGGGTTGAGGTAATGCCCCAAAAAAAGGAGAAATTCATCGTTTTGTACCCAGAATATTTCAATGCCAAATTTACGAGGGCAGAGGGTAGAAGGGTCTCTAAAAAAATGGCGAAGCCTTCGCCCACAGTGGAGGATATAGAAAAGGCCGCAAAATCCTTGAGCTTGAATCCTGTTGTAGAGAAAGACAAATCCTACCCCAAGTTTTGGCACGAGAAGAGAGGACGGGTTTTGGTGGAGAAAAAGATGCCGAAGACTGAACTTCTCAAGAAGATAGGAAAGGCTCTTTTAAGGTGAATTACACACAAAAGTGTGTTTCAATCTTGCGATATCGGTTATTACCTATCCTGCAGCGTTTCAACCGCATCCACCAATTTCTTGCCCGCGGAGACGCAGTCTATGGAATGAATCACTGCACCCATCATTTCCAGGGTTTTCTCCACTTCCTCGTAATTTATGTCCGTGCCTTCTATTGTTATCTTGAGGCTGTCAGTCTCCTTGTCCACCTCTTCCAGCATGCAGTTCACTCCTGAAACCCCCCTCAAGGAGCTGAGACGTCTGGATACCTCAACAATCGATGGATTATGCGGTTTCAAAACATCTAAAATCAATCGCTTTATCTCGCTCAAATTATTTACTTCCCCCTTTCTTGGGTCTGCTGCAAACTGCGAATTCATCGCCATCGAAAAATACATCTAGGTCGGGATTTTTTTCTTGTAACTCCCGGATCTTATCCACAACATCCTGAAGAGTAATCGAATCATCATTTCTGTCTATCTTGAGTTCAATTTTTTTGGACATCAATGTCCTCCATCACGTTCTTTTTGGTTAGATGGGAATATATGGATAAGCAGAATTGGAAACCCGAAAATACACATGTTTTAACTAATATAAATAATTTATGTAATGAGTTTTTAGGGGTAGGGATGCACAAGAGACGTACCAACGCACTTCGCGTCAACCTTTTGAAAAACTGAATCTCAATTAACTATATATAAAATAAAAACCTTAGGGCTTTTTCACGAATATAAAAACAGTGGTGCTGGTCATGGTGGAATTCAAAACAGTTATCTCGGATCCGAGGACAGGCAACACCTATCAATGGGATATCAAAGGTCATCATGCAAACTCCTTGATAGGTAAAAGAATAGGCGATGAAGTGGACGGAATATTCGTCAGTTTGCCTGGTTACAAGCTGATTGTTACAGGAGGGAGCGATAAGGACGGTTTCCCCATGAGGAAAGATATTCCTGGCCCGAGAAGAAGGAAGATACTTGTCACTGAAGGTGTGGGTTTCCATCCGAAGGACAAAGGTGTGAGAAAGAGGAAGACCCTAAGAGGCAACACCATCTCGCCTGACACAGTGCAGGTCAATATGAAGATCACAGTTCACGGTTCAAAATCCATTGAGAATCTACTCAAAGAAGAGGAAAGCAAATGAAGGTTAAGAAACGGCCAGAGATGAATATAGGGATGGTAGGTCATGTCGATCACGGTAAAACCACACTAACAAAGGCCTTAAGTGGGGAGTGGACCGACCGCCACTCAGAGGAGATTAAGAGGGGCATCTCCATCAAACTCGGATATGCCGACACAGCTTTTTACAAATGCCCGAAATGTTCTGAACCTGAAGGCTATTCTACCAATGAGAAATGCCCTATCTGCGGCGAAAAGACGGAGTTTCTTAGGGCCGTGTCCTTTGTTGATGCACCAGGCCATGAAACTCTCATGGCGACCATGCTTTCAGGTGCAGCCATAATGAACGGTGCGTTGTTGTTGATTGCGGCAAACGAAAAATGTCCTCAGCCGCAAACCAAGGAGCATCTTATGGCTTTAAAAATAGCGGGTGTGAAGAATATTGTCGTGGTTCAAAACAAGATAGACATTGTTAGCGAGGACAGGCTGATTGAGAATTACGAGGAGATAGAAACTTTCATAAAAGAAGCGATACCTGAAAGTGTACCGGTAATACCTGTCTCTGCACATCACGATGCGAATTTGGATGTTCTCATCGAAGCTTTAGAAAAAACCATGCCCACACCACAGGTGGACACCTCCAAGCCTGCAAGGATGTTCATTGCGAGATCATTCGACATCAACACACCAGGCTGCAGGCCAAAGGATTTCAAGGGTGGAGTTATCGGTGGTTCACTGATGCAGGGCAACTTGAGTATAGGAGATAAGATCGAGATAGTACCAGGAAGAGAAATAGAGGAGGGAGGAAGGAAGCGATTGGAGAACTTGAACACAGAAGTGAGTTCGTTTTTCTCAGGAGGTAAATCCTACGATCAGGTAGGGCCAGGCGGATTAGTAGGCATAGGTACGCTTCTCGACCCCATATTCACGAAATCGGATGCACTGAAAGGCAAGGTTGTTGGTATCCCGGGAACGCTTCCAAATATATGGGAAAAGCTGACCATAGATGTTCATCTT
>JAZGAR010000106.1:0-6215 GCA_036475875.1 Thermoplasmata archaeon | reverse complement strand
ATCCATTGGCTGCTCATCGATACTAAAAAGAAGGGTGACATCATTAGCTGTGGGAATAGTGATATTCTTTGAAGGAATGATAATTGGTATGATATTCTTTGGTGCGCTATTGGCATCCGGAGGAAGTTTGGAGGATTTTGCTACAGGTAATCTCGAAAGTATGCCTGAGTGGTTCTGGTACGATCCATTTCTAAGTCCCACTGACGGTTACCAGACTGCAAGTACGCTTGCATTTGAGGTTAATGAGTTCTTTGGTTTTACAATGGATATCCCCAGCTGGCTGAACATGGGGACAATTGTGACATCACAGTTACTCTGGTTGATAATACCATTAATTTTGGCGTACTATTTTTTCGAGAAAAGGGACATTTAGTGCGATATAAATGTTCAAATAAAAGGTTTTAAAAATCGTTGCAGAAATTTTGAGGATGAAGGACAGGAATCGTATTGCACGAATTACCAAGAACAAACCATGATCTTATTGGCGCATTCCATGGCCTCGTCGTATTTTTCCTGTTTCAAGAGAAGGTATCCTTTGTTTACCAGCGTCTCTTTGTTGTTCGCATCCAAACTCAGGGCCTTTTCAAAGCATACAAGACTCTCATTTTGATGTCCCAATCTAAACAATGCGTTGCCAACCTTGTTCAACAGTGAGAGGTTCTTTGGATCAGATTCCAAAAGATGTAAGTAAAGCTTGGCTGCCTGTTTGTAGCGTCCTATCTCGTATAAGATGTCGCCCTTCTCAAGCAAAAGGGTTTTATCTTTCTTACTCAGGCTCAGGGCATTGTTCAAACTTTTTAAGGACTCGGTGTACCTGCCCAATTTTCTCAGGGCAACGGCCTTTTTGTACCAGAGCCTTATGCAATCGTCCAAAATCTCCATCTTAGACTTTCTTTTCTTCAACTTCGATGCTATTTCATCCGCCTCTTTGAGGAGGTCGGAACCGGTCATCCCAGGCATCTCAAAGGCTTTTTGGGTAATTATGTCCTCGATCTGAACCTCAACTGGCGATATCTCCTCCTCTCCGTATTTCAATTCCTTAAGAATCTTTGTGCCGCAGATGCTACACTCCTTGGAGTCATTCTTCAAAAAAGCACCGCACTTGTCGCAGATAAAAAGCACACCCGGAGTCGAAAGCTTGCTATCAGCTTTTACTGGCTCAATTTCCTTATCCAAAAAGTCAGCCTTCATATCCTTTACAGCTGTACCGCATATGCCGCATGCAGACGAATTAGAGCTAATAAATGCACCGCATTCTGTACAGAGAAATAACCCCCCCTCGGAGGATAGTAAATCATCCTCCGCCGCCTCCTGGGTGACTTCCCAGTCCTCCTCTTCTTCGCTTTCATCCACATCCTCGAATTCTTCGATCTTTATTCCACAAAACTCACAATGGTCTGAGTTTGAACCCAAAAGGGCACCGCAGTTTTCGCAGATATATATGTCCTGGGATGATTCTAACAGGGAGTCGGCAGTCGTCTGCCCATTTGGGCGGGATCTTTTTTCTTTTAGAAAGTCATCCATTTCGACCGCAAGGGATGCACGTTTCGTGCCGCAAGCGTTGCATTGAGTTGCATTTATACCGATGAATGCACCGCAATTTGAACATATGAAAAGGGAACGTTCTATTGCCGAGGATTCATGGGCCGGGCCCTTGCTTCCCACGACCTTCTCCACCAGACTCGCCTTGCAACTTGGACAGGTCTTTGAATCCTTTTCTATAAAATCGCCACATTTCGGACAGGGATACAAACCCCAATACTGACTGTTATTTTCCAATACAAACACCATCGAAATTGTTTTTATTTGTGACTATCTTCGTTCTTTGCTCCAAAACATACAGTTTTATGCCAGTAAAGTGTATAAAGATATTTACTTCCCAGTATATCATTTGATTATCATGAATGATAATTGACTCTCGACACCCCTTTCCCCTCAACCCATCCTGGCTTTAATCACCGATAACCTTTTAAATTCCCACGACCTACCAATTTGCCATGCATAAACCTATACTTCAAGTTGCATTGGACATGATGAATCTTCATAGAGCGATACAAATCGCGAATGAGGCGGTTGATGGAGGTTGCGATTGGATAGAAGCAGGCACACCCCTGATCAAAAGCGAGGGGTTGGAGTGCGTTCGAGAATTGAAGAAATCCTTTCCTTCTCATATCATCGTTGCAGATATGAAGACGATGGATGTGGGCACAATGGAGGTGGAGATGGCCTCAAAGGCAGGAGCGGATGTGATCTGCATAATGGGCGTTGCAGATGACAGCACTATAACGGAGGCGATAAAGGCTGGGAGGAGATATGGCGCGAAAATCATGGTGGATTTGCTGCGGACTTCTGATCCTGTAAGCCGAGCAAAAGACGTTGAGAAATTTGGTGCAGATTATGTGTGCCTTCATGTTGGTGTGGATCAGCAGATGAGGAAGGTAAATCCCCTCGATTATGTGAGGAAGGTCGCTGAGAGTGTAAATATTCCTGTCGCTTGTGCGGGGGGTCTAAACTCGGAGAATGCACCGAAAGTTGTGGATGCAGGCGCTTCAATCGTTATCTCGGGCAGCGCGATCATCAAATCTCCTGATGTGGCAAACGCCGCAAGAATCATGAAAATGGCGATATCAGAGGTAAAGAGCATGCCTTCTGAACTTTTTAAAAAGTACGGTTCCGAAGAACTGAAAGATGCTTTTCTGAAAGTCTCCACTCCAAATATAGCAGATGCCATGCATACAATGGGGGCTATGAAGGGCTTATTACCACGAATAAATCACGGAACCAAGATGGTGGGCAAAGCTATGACTGTAAAGACCATGGATGGCGATTGGGCAAAACCCGTAGAGGCAATTGACAAATGCGAAAAAGGGGGTGTTATAGTCATAGATGCCAGCAGAGGCCACATCGCGATATGGGGTGAACTCGCATCTTGGAGCTGCAAGATGAAAGGCATTGCCGGTGTGGTTATAGACGGCGCCGCAAGAGATATAGAGGATATCCTTGAGATCGATTTCCCTCTGTTTTCGAGGCACATAGCGCCCAACGCAGGAGAGCCAAAAGGGCACGGGGAGATTGGATGTGAGATAAGCTGTGGCGAGCAGGTGGTCAGAACCGGAGACTGGGTTGTTGGGGATGTGAGCGGTGTTGTGGTTATTCCGCACGAGATAGCAGTAGAGGTTGCAAATCGTGCTTTGGACGTGCATGAACGGGAGAACAGACTCAGGGAGGAGATAAAGAGAGGAAGCACCTTGTCCAAGGTTCTTAAGCTCGAGAAATGGGAGAAAGTCGGGTGATTTTTGTCACCCACTAAATCCCCCTCCACCTCTTTTTCTTGATTTACCAAAAGAACTAAAAAGTAGCTAAACGAACTCCTTTTGAATCTTCACGACCTCTGCACTATCTTTTGCCTTGGAGTACTCCTCCAAGGGAATTCTGTTCATTTCCAAGAAATGCGGACCCCATTTGAACTTGCTTAAAATCCGCTCTGCCTCCTCTTCGTGACCAATTATGAACAACGCTGCTGCAAAAGCCTCCACCGTGGAAAGCTTGAAAGGCTTGCCAAAATTTATCGGGTTGGCAGCAACAAGATATGGCAGCGCTCTGCTCTTTCCCTTTTTCCTGAGCTTGAAAAGCAGTTTCTCGGCCTTTTCCCAGGAGCAGTCCAATACAGCTATGCCTTGCTTCTTTGCATATATCGCATCTTCCTTTGAAAGGGCTTTGATCGCAACCGGGTTGAGGATTACGGCGTTGAAAGGAATCTGTCTCAGACTTTTTACCATCTTTGCCTGCCCTAATCTTGCCAGCTTCCTGCCTGTGCACTTCTTTGGATCGCATTGATTTGTATGATAAATATGCAATTGTATATCTCGATTGTTCGATTGACTGCTTTTGTTCTTGTTGTGATAATGCATGTTCATGATGCACCTCATCCTCCCATGAGAGATATTTTACATGTGTAAGTTCAATGAGAATATTATTTCTTGACCCTCATTCTTTTTGTTCTGAAATACTTAAGAAGGTTCTTCAGGAGGTGATGATGAAAGGTCCTCATAGCTGGATGGTGGATGTGTGTCTTCCTCCGTAGTCTTAGGGGGCATGTAAGGCGCCTTGCCTTTTCTTTTCTTGGCTGCAATTAACAGGATGAAAAGTATTATCAAAATGATCACCACCAAGAGGATCCAGGCCCAATTAGATATGGCCTCTTGCTCTTCTTCCCCATCGCCTTCAGGCTCCCCTTCTTCACCAATTATCGTCAGCTCGTTTAAATTGTTGACATAACCGTCCTCAGCATAGTTATCCCACTCATCTTCAACCTTGAAATAGAGGCTGTAGTTTCCTTTTGGCATAGAGGACGGTGGGTTCCAAACGTAGCTTGCGATGTAACCATTAGGACCTGAAAGGGTGATGGTCACTGTGCCGCCATACTCTCCTGAATCGCCATTTTTTGCTGAATTTACAATTACATATTCTGTTCCATTCTCGTGTTTGACTTTAAATGTAACTGTGAAATTAGAGACTGAGTCTGAATCTGCATCTTCAAATTGGGCTGTGATCATGGTAGCATCGTCACCGGTTTTATTTACCACATTTGGATTAACCTTGGTCTCACCCGCATCAACTGTGGGTTCAGCCGCAGAGCTGGTTATTTCAAGTTCGTTACGGTTCCAAAAATATTCGTCTGTATCGCTGTTGCCATGCTGATCTATGACCTTGAAGAAAAGGTCGTAATCACCTGCTTTGAACGAGCCATCAGGATCGAACGTATAGCTTGCTGTAAAAACACCCTCTGCCGACGAAATTATTGAGAGGCTGCCTCCAAACTCACCTGTTTGGCCGTTGGTCTTGTTGTTCACCAGGATGATCTCACGGTCATCAGGCCCCTTAATCTTAAACAGCACCGTGAAATCGTCAATGCTCAGGCTGTCGCTATCAGAGAACTGGGCAGAAATCGTGGTAACATACTCCCCAATCTTGTTAACAGTGTTCGGTGTACATTGGGTTGCATCATTGTTTACATGTGGGGGGAAGGTTGAGCTGGTGATCTCAAGTTCATTTCTGTTGTTTTGATATCCATCCTCAACCGCCTCACCAGTGCCATCCTCCACCTTAAAATATAGATCGTAAAATCCTGTTATAAAGCTATCATCAGGATCGAGTTCATAGCTTGCAGTGTAAATACCACCTCCCGAGGAGATCACGATCAGTGTTCCACCAAACTCACCGCTTTGTCCGTTACTTTTACCATCTACAAGGTTTATCTCCTTATCATCAGAATCTCTAACTTTGAAGGTGATGAGGAACGAATTCCCGCTAGGCTCGTCTGTATCCTCAAATCGGGTACTAATTGTTGTAATATAACTACCTTCTCTTACCACAGTACTAGGTTCGGCATAAGTGGCCCCATCTTGTACCGACAAGGAAGGCACCACCACAACCACCTCGGTTATTTGGATTTGTATCGTCCAGTTCCCAGTAATAACTCCGCCATTTCCCCTCCTTAAATCAACTGTAAGTCCGTACCAATAGTCATCATTCAATTTACCTGCAAAAAGACTGGTGGCATCTAAATCATTTGATAGATCGTATTCTATTCTAGCATAGTTACCAACCATTGTTGGAGCGTCCTTTTCTAAATCTTTGATTTCTTTAGTGCTCTCCCCGCCACTATAATCTGTAAATTTTACGCTGGATCTAGCATTACTTGGCGTTTCTTCAGAATAGACCTCAATATAGATCGTATCCTGTGACGAGAATGTCCAATCAACTGTTGAGTATGTGTCATCAGAGTAGGTTTTTATGTATTTTTGAGTGACCGAATCGACTCCCACGATGATGACATCCTTTGCCGCGAATTTGTTTCCATTACCATCCTCAATTTTTGCAACAACAAGATAATGATCAGGTATCGAAGGGGCTGAAATGGTTTGTGAATATACATGGGCATTCCCGTCATCCTGCTGTGTAAATACCACACTCGTGCCCATAAGATTGCCCTGATAATCGGTAATGTAGAGTGTGTTCTCGCTTTGTCCATTACCTTGTAAGTCCACCAGGTAAGACGTTATGGTCACTCGAAAAATTTCCCCGATATCAAAGGATGTGGTGGCCTGCGAGGCAAAATCATTTGTGGTAATGGCAAATACTTCGTTCCCTTCCGAGTATCCCCCAGAAGGTTCATTCCCCAAATCACCCGTGGCCTTGGCTGAAAACGGAAC
>JAZGAR010000105.1:0-5696 GCA_036475875.1 Thermoplasmata archaeon | reverse complement strand
GCAGTGGGAACCCGAATTATCCTTATCTCAGGTGAGTAATGAATTCTTGCCGTGCCAGCTGAGTCCGCCGCAGTATATGCCAGTCTATCCCCGAAGAAACCAATTATTACAGGCTCAGAGCCTTCTACCTTTCCTTCGAGAATCCCGGATATCCCGGCTTTGATCTGCGCCTCAGTGTAATGCCACATGTCCAATGCATCAAATTCGCATTCCGGAATACAAGCACCGCAGCCTATGCAAGTGAAGGAATCCAACGCAATTTCGGGTTCCAGGGTTATAGCGTTTACCGGGCAAACAGGAACACATTCTCCGCATTTTGTACATTTCTCTGGAATAACAAAGGCCTTGACAGGGTCCACAACCATCGTTCCGTCTCCAATGAATTCGATTGTCTTTGCCACCGCACTGTTGGCATCTGTGACACACTCATGTATGTCCTTTGGGCCCAGGGCACAGCCTGCAGCAAAGATACCCGAGCGATGCGTGCTCACTGGATCGAGCTTCGGATGCTTCTCTGCAATGAAACCGTCCGCCCCAAGGGGTATCTTCAGTATTTTTGCCAATTCCTGGGAATCCTTGCCAGGGAGTATGGCAGGACACAAAACAACCATATCGAACTCATTATCGATGATTTCACCAGCTGCAACATCTTCGGCTCTCACGATTAGACCGTTATCGGAAGGCAAAACCTCTGCACCTTTACTCTTGACGTAATTGACTTTGTACTCCTCCTGCGATCTCATGTAGAACTCCTCGCATCCTCTTGTGGAGGCCCGGATATCGAGGTAATAAACCCACACTTCCATGTATTTGAAATATTCCCGAAGTTGAACGGATTGTTTGATTGCATAGGTGCAGCCCACCTTGCAGCAGTGTGCCACACCGCGATTCACGTCTCTCGAACCCACACATAATAAATATGCGACCTTCTTAACCCTCTTTCCATCACTCGCTCTCTTCAACACCTTCCCTTCTGCAGCTTCGTTGATCATGAGCCTTTCCATCTGCAGTGCGGTTATTACATCCTTATGCTCGAAATTGTACTCACCAAGGGAAGAAGGGTCAAAGAGCTCATAACCTGTTGCGACTATGATCGCCCCAACATCCAACTCTAAAATCTTTACCTCATCCTCCAAATTCACTGCATCCACGGGACACGCATTCACACATGAACCGCATTCACTACAATTTTCAAAGTCTATCACATATGATGGAGGAACGGCCTGAGGAAAGGGTTTGTAAATAGCCTTGCGCGAATAAAGTCCGCAATCGAACTCATGCTCAACCTCCACAGGACATTCCTCTTCGCATTTGCCGCAACATAGGCAAAGATCTGTGCTGACACCTATGGGTTTTTGCCTGAGTTTCACATGAAAATTTCCGCAAGATCCACTTACCTTTACAATTTCAGCATAAGTCAAAAGATGCACATTCGGGTGGATGCTGATATCAGCCATCCTTGGTGCTAATATGCATGGAGAGCAATCAAGTGTAGGATAGGTTTTGCTCAACTGGGCCATGTGACCTCCTATACTGGCATATTTTTCGATCAGGTTTACCTTGTAACCACTGTTCGCCAATTGCAGGGCTGAAGTAATTCCAGCAATTCCGCCGCCCAAAACCAGAACATCTTTATTTATCTCAACCTTCTTTGATTGCAGTGCCTCAAGCTCTTTTGCCCTCAGAACACCGGCACGAATCAAATCCAGGGCTTTCTCGGTCCCTTGATCCTTCTCCTCATGAACCCAGGAGCACTGTTCTCTGAGATTCACATGTTCCACAAGATACGGATTCAGACCAGCCTCCTCTGCAATACCTTTAAACAAGTTCTCATGCATATGAGGAGAGCAGGCTGCCACGACTATACCACTCAATTCATATTCTTTGATGGCTTTTTTGATGGACTCCAGATTCAGCTTCGAGCATGTGAATCGAGTAACCTCCACAAAAACAACATCTTCCAATTTCTCAACATCATCTTTGAGAGCATCCACAGAAACGGTCTGGGATATGTTGCCTCCGCAGCCGCAGATGAACACACCGATTTTCTTCTTTTCTGTCATGGTATTTCATCCTAACATACGCCTAAATCTTCTTTGGTGTCTCGCCAGTGTCAATTTCCATCATGAATCTAGGCAGAATCTCGGCCTCTTCGTAATCCTTGCCCTTCTCCAAGACCCCTTGAGTCTCCTCGATTTTTTCTGGAGAAACAAGGGAAATGCGTATCCAATTTTCCTCAACATCATACTTCTTATCGATCAAGGCCATTCCGTGTTGAATGCCATTGGCAAGCACACAACTCGTTACGATACCGATTTTCTCCCCTTTATCGTTGTAAACCTGATACCCCACTCGAATAGCTCTTATACCTTTGGATCCCATTCTGAACCTAACAACAGCCCTTTTCAATTCAAGAAATCGTTTTAATTGTTCTTCCCTACCAATAAAGAAAGGTTTGTGGAGCTTCACAAAGGAACCGTACCCCGCCTCTATGGGATGGATATCATGCTCTCCTGCAAGCTCATGTCCGTGCAACGGGAATCCCGCTTCAGTTCTTGTGGAATCCCTGGCACCAAGACCGCAGGGGGTGATTCCAAATTCTTTTCCTTTCTCTAAAAGAAGATTCCAGAGCTTTGGCGCATCATCAGGATGAAGATAAAGCTCGTAACCGATTTTCTCACCCGTGTATCCTGTCCTTGAAACCATTACATCAATGCCTTGGAGTTTCACGAAGATGAATTCCTGTTTCTTTAGCCTGGCCAATTCTGGCCCTGTTTTTTCATCAACTAAGGCCTGTAGGATTTTTAAGGAATTTGGGCCCTGCACGCTTAGATCGATCTTTCTGTCTGTACCTTCTGATTCGTCTTTTAAATCCCGGATCGTAACAAAACCCTCTATTTCTATTGCCGGGTTGTTGGTATCGATCAGATACTTTTTTGTTGCAACTTTTAAAAGCCAATCCCATACCTTCTCCTTGTTGGCGGCATTTACTACCATCATATATTTCTTTCGCTCCAACCTGTAAAGGAATACATCATCTATCACATTTCCCCTGGGATCGAGTATATAAGAGTAATGGGACTGACCTGGCCTAAGCCAGGGAACGTAGTTTGTGGTAACATGATCTAAAAACCTTGTTGCATGCTCCCCTGAGAATTCAAGTATCCCCATATGGGAAACATCGAACAGTCCTGCAGTTTCCCTTACAGCCTTGTGTTCGTCCTTGGTTTTGCTGTACCACAATGGCATTTCCCATCCTGCAAAAGGTACCATTTTCTTATTCAGTTTGATGTGCTCCTCGTAAAGGCAGCTTTTTTTTAGCGGTAGGTCTTTTTTAACATAGCCATATTCCTCTTTCTCATCCTTTTTTTGTAATCTTTTCAGGATATGTTTTTGACCAACAAAGTAGGATTTCGCGAGATCAAAGTACGATTCATGACTTTTATACAGGGAAAAACCGTCTAACTCTTGTTTCTCATGGTAGACATGAAGGCCCGATTCCTCCCTTATCTTTTGCCTCGCAAGAAAACCAGATGGTTTGAGTCCAAAAGCCTTGCCTGTATTTAGAAGAGTATCCCAGATTTTTATTACACTGGAGGGGGCTGAAAAGATGTCATATCCTTCAAAATCAGAATGGGCCTCAAAGGAAATCAGCACTTCCTCATTCCCAATCTTGGCTTCTATGAAATGCGAGGGGGAAAGGGACTCAACCTCAGGAGTCAACTTAATCATGATCTCTTTTGCAAAGGGGCCTATCAGAGCCAATGCAGTTCTTTGGTCTTTTTCATTAACCTCGCCCAAATCCCTTACCACAACAGGCCCCTCGATCTTAGCGAACACATCGTTATCATCGAAAAGAACATAACCGTCAGATAGCGCTCGAAGCCATGTTTTTATCCTCGCTTTGTTTGCATCACCGATCATCAATAAGTATCTGCTTCTGCCATCCTTCTCATGCCCCAATCGTAGAATATGAACATCACCCATTGATTTTGAATCCTTATACAGTATGAAAGCCCGTGTGCCCATCCCAGGTTTCAAATCGCTGATATCATTGGTTTGTATTTGCTGCAAAAAAGGTATCACACGATCGGTATCTCCAGTTATCTCCAGAATTCCAATATCCCACAGGTCGAATAATGCCACGCTTTCCTTTGCCCCCTGGAATTCTGCCTTTGGATCTCCGTAATGATCCGGAATATTATAGCCCTTATGTTCCCCAAATACGGCGTTAAATGCCTCATGCTGGGCCTTCAACGGAGAATCTTTGAATTTTCCCTCACCTAGGGCGTAATAGTGGGGGTAATTGCTTACAAGGTCAATCTCATCCCTTGCCAGACTTCTTTCCAGTTCAGCTACCTCGGATTTAATTTCCTCCAATAAATCAAAATCGATTTTTCCTCTTCCTGTTTCGCCAACTCCGCCAATATAGTAGAAGGGATATATGTTGGTCAGAACCTTGTGGACAAGGTAAGCGATCTTCTCCATTTCGGCCTTCCCCATACCGCGCTGAGTTGCCCATGTGGTTCCAAGTCGAATAGCTGAGGGATGTACTGGATTATCATCCCCTGCAATTGCGTTTTTATTGCATGTCAAACCACATAGATCAAGTATACGGGAAACTGTTTCCCCACTCATTTGAAAACCGGTTTTTGTGGTAATCCCCTTTAAATCGATTAGAACCATGTGCGAGTCCGTACCACCGTAGGCAAGTTTCAGCCCTAAATCTTCAAGTGCCTTGGCAAGATGCGCTGCATTTTCTACGATATTCTTCTGAAGTTCCTTGAACCCGTCGGTCTGGGCGATTTTGAAACAAACGGCCTTTGCCGCGATGTTACAAATATGGGGTCCCCCCTGCTCCCCCGGGAATACCGCGGTTTCAATGGTCCTTGCCTTCTCTTCATCGGTGGTTATGATCACGGCTCCCCGTGGACCGCACATTGTCTTGTGCGTGGTGAACATCGTCACATCAGCTATTCCCACAGGATTCGAAAAAACTCCCGCTGCCGCTAAACCTGCAGTGTGGGAAATATCCGCATGAAGTAGACATCCTCCTTCAACCTCATCCACAATCTCCCTTAACCTCTTCCAATCGATATCCCAGGGGTAGGCGGAATAACCTGCTATGATCATCTTGGGTTGATGCTCCAAAGCAAGCCTTTTAATTTCCTCGTAATCGAGTTTTCCTGTTTCCTTGTTCACGCCATAGGGCACGATGTTATAGAACTTGCCGGATCGGTTGGCTTCGCTTCCATGGGTTAGATGACCACCACAATCCAAGGCCATACCCATGACAGTATCACCAGGCTCTAAAAAAGCCTCATAAATGGCATTGTTTCCGGCCGCGCCTGATAAGGGCTGTACGTTCACGAATATTCTATCTGCCGGAACCTCCTTCGATACAAAAAGCTCTGCACATCGTTTCTGTGTTAAAGCCTCAATGAAGTTAACGTAATCCACACCCTTGTAATATCGCCTGTCAGAATATCTCCTGTGAAAGGTGAGTTGCCTTTCGAAATCCAATAGCTCGTCTCTTTCGTCCCTTATGTACCTCATATGGGGGTAGCCCTCGGCATACAGGTTTGTAAAAACCGAAGCCAAGGCCTCCTTTACAGGTTTTGGACAGATGCTCTCCGAGGCTATAAGCATGATCTTCCTTGCCTGTCTTTCCTCTTCAAGGGTGATCAAATAATCTG
>JAZGAR010000104.1:0-10556 GCA_036475875.1 Thermoplasmata archaeon | reverse complement strand
CATCCCTATCAATATTCTCGGCCTTCGAGTCCGGTAATCTTGCAGCGTTCTCTATGATATCCAACGAGGCGCGATCTATGGCCACGATGTCATCGCACATTAATATGCCTTGATCGTTTATCACTGGGACGTCACTGTGAGGATGACAATCGCAGTGGGGCATCACCTCCATTATGAAGTTTATGTAGACAACCTTGCCTTGGGAAAATGTGTCCAACGCAGCCTTCGCAGCCTCGGCCATTGCCATCTGGAACCTATCCTCCATAATCGGAAGAATAAGCGCATCGGTCTTGCAGACCTCCACGCACCTCCTGCATTTGTGGCATTTGAATTGGTCTATCTCGATTTTATCACTCATGGTCATGGCATCATGATCGCAGATCTCCACGCAATCCCCGCATAACTCGCATTTCTCCGCATCCCATTCAAGCTGCGTGTCTATGGCATGAATCCTGCCCCTCTCTGGCTTGCCATCCCTGTTCGTGGCTGCTATGGCACCCATTGCCAGGTTCTTGATTGCGCCGCCAAATCCAGCCTGTATGTGTCCTTTGCAATGGGTCACCGTAACCATCGAATCTGCATCGTAAATTTCGGATGCTATACCAATTTCACCCAGGATTTTCCCTGCCTTGATTTTCTGGTAATTTTTTCCAGACAGACCATCGGCTAGCACCACGGGGCAGCCCACCGAGAGATGGTTTAATCCCTCCATGTTCGCCGTCTCCAGGTAATCCAAACCCTCTATCCTGACAGTGTCGGTGATAAAGGGTTTTCCCCCAACAGCTTTGACAGCCTCCACCACCTTCCTCAGGAATATGGGTCTTACTATTCTGTGTCCTCCTTCCGAGCCGAAGTGTGTTTTAACTGCAACATAATCGCCTTTGGCTATGTAACGGGAAAGCTCCATCTTCCTCAACATCTTTTCAAGCTTTGCCACCATGGAAGCATCGTAGCTGAACTTTTCTGACCTTGCAGATACAAAGTATATCTCTTTCATGAACCCTCACCTTCAGAAAATCTCTACATTTTGTCAAACTCGACCCAATTTAGACTCTATCTCTTCCCTAAGAGCCTTTTTGTCAGGCATACCCACATGCCATAATTTGCCATCTATAACTATCGCTGGTACAGACTGAAAGCCCAGTTTCATGACCTGGTCCTGATGCTCGAAAGCGTTAATCTCCACATACTCCACCTGCGGGTATTTCCTTGATATCTTTTTTACCAGCTTTTTTGCTTGAGGGCATACAGGACAGGTAGGGTTGTAGAACAGCTCTATTTTCATTTGGACCGCCAAACGGTACCACCATCGTTGTTACAAGGCTAACTTCTTGCCGCCGATTGATGCTTTCTGAGTAATGCCCTACTTATTATAAAGCCGTTTCTAAAAGGAGTAATCTAGATTTAAATACTACTATTCCCTTTATCGACCCGGTGAAATTATGGATCCTGTTAAGAAAATAGAAGATAAGGCGATGGGTGCCATTGAAACCCTTGTAAGAGTCTACGAGAAACTACCAACTATGAAAGACGCGCTGAAGCTCATGGAGAACAAGCAGACAGAGTTTCGGTTGAAGTTCGAGAACCTGACCTTAGATGGCGATATAGCATTCAGCATAACCCTGATGAAAGGGGAGAAGAGCGAGTGAAAAGAGAATTAGAGCGACTTATCCCTATGTGGGATATGATAAAGAAGGGATCGGTTGAGTTTCAACTCTCCCAGAAGAACGAGATGATAGGTGTGCATATCAACTCCAACACAGTTACCATCGATATAAAGGATGATTCAGCCATCGAGCTGATTTCACCTTTTATTAAAAAGAACCTCGAATCGAGAAAGCACACGAGGGATCACATCCAGGAGAGAGGCTCAATCCTTCTTGGATTTATAGGTGCGTTCGGTGCCAAGAGGGCGGAGTTGTCCAGGTACATGACCTTGGCACAGGAGATTGCCACGGTTTTAGCAGAGAACAAAAAATGCTTGATCCTGAAGGAGAAAGGTAAGCAGCTGGCAAAGCTAGGTTATGGTGCAGATTCTTTGGGCATGCGCTTGATAAATCTTGAACATGTGGAGGTGAACGATCTATCGGCGCTTCTGGGATTGCTTGGGAAGTTGAAATCAGGATGAGCAAGAACATGATGAGCCAAAAGAGGTGTAAAAAATGATATTGTTTACCACTTGGTTCGGCACATTCCTTTATGAAGATGAAGGCGTCACAAAATCAACCCTCTTTCCAAAAGATGCGAATGAGATAGTGACTCGTTTAAAGGCTGTGGCCGGTGGGGAGATTCTTGAAGAGGAAAAGCTCCTCGTAGAGGGTCTAAAGAGGTTCCTGGTTCTGGACGAAAGACTTACAAAACTCGGGGGAGAGCTTATCGAAGAGGAGATGCCCCCTCTCAATCACGAGGACTTTGGTTTCTCAGGGGAAATACTGCACGAGGCCATGATGGTTTTGACGAAAGAAAGGGCAGAGGCGGTTGTGAGCGCGGATGAGAGCATAGTCCAGGCGGCCAATGCACTGGACGATCTCATTCAGAGCGTGAATTTACTATCAGAAAGATTGCACGAATGGTACGGCATGCATTTTCCTGGGCAACGAAGAATGATGAAGGGAAAGGAATTTATCGGACTCGTGATCCAACAGGGCAAGGAAGATACACAGAAAGGCAAGGAAGACCTTAAACCCCTATCAGAACTTGCAAAAACCCTTCAAGACATGCAAGAGCGTAAAAAAGAGCTGGAGGAGTACATTAAAAAGGAAATGGAAAGCAACGCTCCGAATATATCATACCTTGTTGGGCCGATAATTGGGTCCAGGTTGATCGCCAAGGCTGGAGGATTGCAGAGGCTGGCAAGACTCCCATCAGGCACGGTTCAAGTCCTTGGTGCAGAGAAGGCCTTGTTCAGGCATCTGAAAGACGGTTCAAATCCTCCAAAGCACGGCCTTATATTTCAGCATCCATGGATACATCGTGCTCCTTATTGGCAAAGGGGAAAGATAGCAAGGGCCTTTGCATCGAAGATTGCACTGGCTGCGAAAGTGGATGAGCATTCAGATAAGATTATGGGAGAGCAATTGAAAAAGGATCTGCTTAAAAGAATCGAAGAGATAAGGGAAAGGTACCCAAAGCCGCAAAAAAAATGGAAGAAGAAACGATGAGGCCATGGGCTTAAGTTTTAAGGCGGATTTTATGGAAAAGGTCAAAGCGTGGTTTAAAATCATTCGTCCCCCCATACTGTTCATCAGCGCTTTTGGTGCGGCTGTGGGTGCATTGAATGTCACAATAGGCCAGAACATGGATCCTGACCCGATAACGTTCTGGTTGGCTCTGATTGCATGGTCACCGCTGGTTTACACGGGCATAATGATACACAACGATTACACGGATTTGGCATCAGATAGGATCAACCGCCCTTTAAAACCTATACCAAGCGGAGCCATTTCACCAAAAACCGCGAAATGGACGGGTTTGGGCATGATGTTCAGTGGCACGATACTGGCTTTTTTCATCGATTTTCATAATGGAAGTATTAATCTATCGGCTGGTTTTGTGGCCCTCTCTTTAATGATTGTAGGCATCGTCTATAATCATTGGGGAAAAGGCTGGGGGATATGGGGCAACGTTTTCGTGGCCTACGGCGTTGCCATAATCCCCTTCTATGGGGGGGTAGCAATGGAGCCAATCGGCGGTATAATAGCAATAGCTCCTCTGGCCATAACCATATTCGTGATGGAGATAGGCAGGGAGATCATAGTCTGTGCAGAGGATGTGGAGGGCGATATCAAGGCAGGCTTTAAGACATTCCCAGTTCGCATAGGGGCAAAGAAATCCATGTATGTGGCCGTTGTCTTCTACATCGGATATGCTCTGCTTTACCCAGCACCATATCTGTTCAAATGGGATGTACTCCCCTCCCTCTATTATGACCCTGTTTATCTATTTGGTGCAACCGTCTTCGCCATTCTGCTTTTTGTTACCTGGTATCTTACCCTGAGACAGATGACGGAAAAGGCCTTTTGGAATTACATCAGAACGGGGACGAGAGTGGGAGTGATTTTCTTTCAGTTCGTTCTTCTAATTTCAGCTTACTATCCTGGTACGATATGAGCAACAACTATTAAATAATGCATAGTGATATTAGATTAGGGGGAAAGATGGATCCTGTGTTGGCGCATCTTGATAGCAAAAAAGGCAGAACAAAATATCGCCTAACCATCAACGAGAAGATTCTGCTACATCTTCTGGCAAACCTCAAATTCAAAGATAGCAGAGAGGCACCTATCACCATCACCCAAAAAGGAATCGCAGAGGGTGTGCAGATCAGATGGAACCATGTACCTAGGGCCATGGCCCAACTTATTAAGATAGATTATGTTTTCGAAAGGATCTCTCATATAGAGGGAAAGACAAGGAGGCAGAAGACATATTATCTTACAGATGGGGGAATGTTGGCAGCAAAGAATTTGAGAGAGAAAATCCTGGACTGGGAAGTTTATCTCAAGAGATCGGATGATCAGATCGTGAAATTGAAACTTTCGAGGGTGAACTCAACACTAAAAACGAATTTCTCGCCTATCAAACTTTACACTAACCTCTCTGAGGAGGGTATAATCGATGAAAAGGAGCTTTCGTACAGCCCTGTAGAAAAGGCTTTGGAAAAAGTTACCAAAACATTTTATGCAGCAGGCGAGATTTCATGGCCAGAAAGGCTCATAGGCAGGGACTCTGAAATAAAGACCCTTTTTGATTGGATCGACGGCGATGAACACAGAACCATCGTCATCTATGGAAGTATCGGCATTGGAAAAAGTGTCCTAATGGCGGAGATTTTACATAGGTACAGGGACAAGAAACATATCTTTTGGTATCAGATATCAGAACGTGACACACAAATGGATATTCTCGTTCGATTATCTGAATTTCTGACAGAGCTCGGAAATACGGGCCTATCGGAGTATCTCGAGGCTCACGACGCCATTAGGCTCGACGAAGCCATGAGGCTCATTGAGAAAGGTGTAAAAGGTATGGATGTGATTCTTGCATTTGACAATTACTTCAAGGTCGGTGAGGATGTGGCTGACCTTTTCAAAATGCTCACCAAGTTTGCTTCGAACAACGAGTCTTTGATTGTCTTGATAAATGCGATGGACACGACACCATTCTACTGCCGGTTCTATGATAAATCAGAAGTCCACAAGAAAAAAATCGCAGAGCTGACCATAAAAGGGCTGGACAAGGAGAGCTGCAAACTGCTGCTTGAAGCACCGAACATAGATGAAGATGCCTTAAAAAAGATCCATCTTATAACCCGTGGTCATCCCCTAACCCTTGAGCTGATAAAGCGCGGCGATGTCAACAGCCTGAAGAGGGTCAAAGGGTTCAGTAGACAGGAAGCTTCGCTTTTATTATATTTGAAGGGTGTGGAGAAAACATAAGAGGGTTATAGAATCAAAGAACGCAGTTTGTTAGGTTTAAGATCAATATCTCATCTCCTCTACAACCACGATCTCCTCTTCCCTGTGATGTCTTTTGAAAATGACGGCGGTCACAACTACCACTACGATAATGGCGAAAAGAATTAAAAACAACGGCGAGAGCAGCATTGAAATAAGGCCCCCCAGGCCTCCTTCCTCCTCTTTTTCCTTCTCAACGAGCTCGATCGTCAGTGAATCTTCAACTTCGTTGGTTCCGTCAGAGATTTTTATCCTTACATTGTACGAACTAGCCTTGAGATCGCCGGTATCCCAGATGTAGGACCACCGCCCACGAGAATCCAGTTTTTGATGAATATCGATCCATGTATCACCCCCATCCGTGCTGATCCAGAGCCCTGATATCTGCACGTTATCCGTGGCTTTCCCTTCGATGAGGATGATATCCCCAATATCATAATGGTAATCTCCTATAGGGGCTGTGACTTTTAATACAGGCATCTCAGTGTCTATCAAGTTGATATCCACGGAGGTAAAAACTGGCGTATTCACGCCGTCCGAGACCGTAATTGTTATAGTATATCTACCAACGATTATTCCTTCTGTATCCCAATCAAAGTACCAATTCCCGTTATCAAGGCTGGGGAGTATATCTATCCAGGTATCCTCATAATCGGTACTGAGTTTAAGCTCTGTAATATCTGTATTATCTGAAGCGGTGCCGGTAATCTTTATTATTCCACCACAATCGAAATCTTCATCCGTCATGGGAGATGATATAGTCACCTTTGGGGAAACGGAGTCCACCAACTCGACGAAGATATAATCATCAGATTCCTGATATTGAAAATCTGACGCACTAATTTTGATGGTGTACGTCCCAGGGGATAACCCGTCCGTATCCCAGTCAAATGACCAATGGTCGTCGATCAGGCTTGAAAGTACATCCACCCAGTTTTTTCCTCCATTCGTGCTCAATTTAAGTTTTTGAATCCCAACGTTGTCTTGGGCGCTGCCCGAAATCGTGGTAATGGAGCCGATGTTGATTTGAGAATTTTCATCTGGATGGGTGATAGAAACCGATGGTCCTTCCGTGTCCACCAATTCGATATCCAAAGAAAATGTGGCATCATATATGCCATCTGAAACGTTTACCTTTAAAGAGTAAATGCCCAGAGGTGCTCCGGCCGTGTCCCATTCATAAGACCATGCGGTGTCATTTAAACTGGGTAAAATATCGATCCAATTCTGTCCTCCATCGGTGCTTAATTGAAGGCTAGATACCCTACTATTATCCATGGCTTCTCCAGTAATCGTAACAATTGTTCCCACATTTATTCTCGAATCCTCGATGGGGTCGAAAATGGAAACCAAAGGGGGATCCATATCCACCAACTCAACATGTCTGGCATCTATAACACAAAAGTAACCATCTGAAGCTTGAAGGGCAATTGAATAACCACCAGGTGATGATCCTCCAGTTTCCCAATTATATGACCATTGTCCACCATTCAAACTTGATAAAATATCTATCCAGTTGTTACCACTATCAGTACTTAAATTGAGTGATTTTATCTCAATATTGTCGTAGGCAGAACCAGAAATTGTAACAGTCTGGCCTATATTATATTGTGAATTTTCAATAGGGGTAATTATATTTATTGAGGGAGGCTCATTGTCTATCAATTCTACCTCTACGGCATCGGAATTCGTTGTTGATTGAAAATCTGCAATTACTTCGATAGTGTATACACCAATAGTTAAATAATTGGTATCCCAATTGTAAGTCCAATTATTATCAATCCAGCTCAAATATGTCCAATTGCCACCACCATCGGTGCTTAATTTAAGGGAGAACAAATCTGTTTCGTTTGTAACGATGCCTGAGATGGTTATGACGTCCCCGATATTCAGATTGGAACCGTCAATAGGTTGGATTATCTTAACACTATGCGGCGGAAGTTTGAAGTATAAATTTAATGTCAGGTCAATGACCTTGGTGGTCTCAATAGAATCCCTGTTGGACAGCACAAAATACCAGTCGCTGTCATGGGTAAGATCGAATTCAAAGGCATCGGAATTGGAGTTCTGCGCATATTCATACGAATCGAAAAAGTAGCCTTTTTTGTATTCGAGGAATCCTTCCTCATCCGTGAGGAAAGAATCTATGTGATTGCCACGAAAATCGCCCGCGGAACCATCAGGCAGTCTCTCTGGAGGTATCTCCTCAGGATGGGAATTGCCTGTCAACAGATGCCTGGGATGTTGGGTCCCTTTTTTCACCTGATAACTAACCCCTAATCTGTATTCCGGGTCTGGAGGATCAGGGTTGGGCTGTGGATTCGTGCTAAGCTCCGGATTTGGTGTGGAACCTTCAAGAATGTAGGTAAAGGTGTAATCCTGCCCATGCTCAAGCTCGAGCTTGCCGGACTCGGTGCTGCCCACCTTGCTTATGATCTTGAATGTGAAATTATGGTTGCCGTTGCTTTTGGTCTGGGTTGCAAGTTTGAAAAGCGTCTCTCCGTTGGCGTCAGTGTAGTTCCAGATGCACGGGAACGGTATCTCGATTTGATATCCTTCTATAGTTACCTTAAGCCAATAGCTAAATACCAGAACCCTTGCGCCGTCTACAGGATCTCCATTGTTGTCTGTCACCCTTATCGTCACGTAATTCAAATCATCCTCAGGAATGTAGCGATCCGTCACCTCCCAAGTGTCGTCGTCTCCGACATGCTTCCAGATACCTGAGCCTCCTCTTTGCCCCCATCCACCCCAATAGTTGTTGAAGTTATCTATCACGGTCCCTCCATGGCTCCAGTAATTGTCCCATTGATGCCATCCGTTCTCGTAGAATTCTATCCACACATGATCTTCTCCAAGGAGTAAAACTCCTGCCGCTGGGATCAAGGCCGTTCTTGCAGCCGCGGTGGTTAAATCCTGAAGCTCGCCGCAGTTGCCGTTATGGTGGTGAGCAATCCTCACCGGTTGAATCGGTCTTTCGCTGTCGCTCACCTCCTGCTGGTTGAGAACAAGGGTCCATCCTACCCAGTTACTTACCCTGATTACAGCGTTCTGCCCATAATCCATGGTTCTTCCTCCAGGTGCGGAATAGGTCGTGCCATTCCACAGTGTGTTAATCCCGCTTAGAGCATCTTTTAGCAATGGTGGAGTAATCGTCTGGGGATAATCATCCACACCATCACCTGGAGAGCCGCTGTTATCTGGAGGATATGCATCATCCGCGTGATAGAACAGGTATTCCCGCCAGAATCTACCTCCCTGCGTGGGATCTGTTGGATGGCCGGGATCGGTATCATCGGGGTGAATATAGAATACATTTTCGTCCGTGATCTTGGGATGCACTACGAACCAATAATAGATGTCCCTTGGAAGTTCCCTTTCGATGGTAACCCCTGGCTCACCAAATTTATATCGCGTCGTAGTGTAGTCTTCTTTCTCTATTACCTCGACGTAATCCAGATATTGGTCGATCTCGTAAATCAGCTTCGCATTATCCACAAAAAGCTGGGTCTGGTTTTGGTTCATTGCTTTAAGGTTCCCAGTTGGAGTGTGGGCTATGGCAAAGCCGATCTCATCCTTGTATTTTTGGGCTGCGCTCAAAACAAGGTCGGCATACAAATCCATCCAGTAATCCGATCTATGATTGATCAAAACCTCCTTGGGATAATACATATATCCTTCCACAACTTGATAAGAGCTCCATATGAGCCATTGAGGGTTGGATGCGGTGCCCATGTTCCTGTACGAGAACACTCTGCCGCTGTTGCCCCCCACAAAGAGGTCCGGTCTTTCGTCGCCATTGAGATCCGCGATGGCGGGTGAGGTGCCATATTCGGGTGTAACACCGCTGTACATAGTGGCATCAGCTGCCCAAATCTCGTTTGTGGTGGAGCCGATGTTTCTGTAGTAGTATAGCGCACCTAAATCACCGTCCCCCACACTTAGATCATAATCGCCATCATCGTCCATGTCCGCAAGGCTGATGGGTCTATCATCCTCCTCCCCTGTGTTCATACGATAGTCAAATTCCCATTGCGCGGATTCCGGGGTTCCAATGTTCTCATAGAAGGTGATATAGCCATCTATTGTACCCACTGCCAGGTCGAAATCGCCATCTTTATCCAGATCTGCCAGGGCAGGATGGCTGTTGCCGCTGATAAGGGTTCCATCGATGACAATGCACGGACCCCATATCGCCTGAGTAGGAGTGCCGATATTTTCGAGGTAAAATACCGTTCCCAGATCATTTCCGATAAGAAGATCATTATCGCTATCGGCATCCAAATCCGCTATGGCCATGGCCGTCTTATCCCGGTCGCCGAGATACTCTGTGTATATGTATGAATACATGTTAGGATCCATTACAAATATTGGCCTGTTGCGCGTTCCAACATTTTCATAGTAATATATGGTGCCTTCTTGGGAACCGAGGGATAGGTCCGAATCTCCATCCGCATCCATGTCTGCAAATACCGGCGTTGCAAAATCCCCTATATCTATATTTATGTCACCCAACTCGGCGAATTTCTTTGCCAGGTCATTGTACAACCATTCCGGGACTTGGGTTAGAGCATCCTTTGTCTTTTGGCTGAGCCCGTCTTCAAGCGAGGGTAGAGCCATCTCCTCGATAACGCCTGTTTCCCCATCAAAATAAGCAAAATATTCCTCCCCTGGTGGAATCTCAATCGTCTTTGACACGGTGATTAAATTTTCCCAGGGGTCTTCTGCAGAAGCGGCGGGTAAGGTGCCTATAATCGAAAAGGCGGATAGGCATATGGAAATGGTTACACAAGGGATTATCATATTGTTCGTTTTACTCAAGGAAATAACCTCCGTGTACGAGGCTGGTCGTGATCTTTAGAATCGCTACAAAGCATGATTTTTTATTCAATCCAATATTATTACTAATGTAAAGAAAACTATATATTAATTTTCCCCCTATTTTTACCCAACCCGCATCCAGGAGCGGTAAAGCAGGTTAGCTAATTCGGTTACATACCATAGCCTTTAAATGCTAGATTTGCCATTCACATCGGGGATTCACATGAGTTATGCTATATTCAGTGTGGACAAATCTCAGGCAAGCAAGATCAACAAGAT
>JAZGAR010000103.1:0-16366 GCA_036475875.1 Thermoplasmata archaeon | reverse complement strand
ATAAACTGCGGTCTAGGCTAGCTATTCCGACCACCAGTCAATAGACTGGTGGAATTCTTTCTTTAAAACGAGTAACATTTTACCCAAGGGAGTTTTATTTTATATACTTTTTATAGAGGATTAATTCAATTTTTAGCAATAATCAATTTCATCAATATGACTAGTTTATGAAAAAATATAAAAAAAAAAAATAAAAGAGAAGTTTACATTCTCTTCTTCTTTATTTTCATCCATCCACCGCTCTCGTAGACTGCCAATCTCCTCTTCTTCAAAGTTTTTTCGAACTCGTTCCACTCTATGGTCTCCAAACGTGGATTCCTTCCTTTTGTGAACTGTACGCCGTTCGTACCCTTCACTCTGCCAGGTTTCAGACCCTTTCTTTTTGCGATGGTTTTCGCTCTGTCCAAGTTTATTTCTTCCATTACCATGGTATTTCCTCCATGTATTTCAAGGTCAATTTGGGTTTACCAAGGTCCTAACGCCAAGGTGCTGTTCCATCATATTCAGCGTAAACACCAGACGTTAAGGAACCGCAGTAGCCAGATGACCCAGAGACCTGAATATACTTAGGCCATATATAATTCTTTCCATGTATGGCCACTTGATGGCTCTCCCGTTTTACGCTGTGATTCTCATGTAAACTTGGAATAAAAGCCGGTTTCTTCGTCAAAATCGACCTTTACCAAATCTATTTATAGAATTTTTCATATATCCTACTAAAAATATTGGTGATCAGATGAAGAAAGGGATAGTTATCACAGGTGTGATAGTGCTAATATTAGGATTAGTGATGATGCTGTTCATGTGGCCTATGATAGGTACTATAACCTGGAAAGAATTGGAGGACGAGGAACCAGAGGATGGCAAGACATATAAGATCATCGGTGAAATCACCGATGAAGCAACCATTGCAGGCATCACGGTATATGAAATCGATGATGGCGACGGAGGTTGGATCGCTGAAGAAGATAAGTTTGACAAGGGAGACACTGTAATCGTGGAATTCACTCACGATGAAGACAAAATCGCGGCCATTGGTGATGCATCTGATATTACGGATGTATTAGCTGCCCTCGATGCAAAGTTGTACAAGGTTCCAACACTTCTCGGCATAATAGGCCTGATACTTCTAATCGTTGGCGTAATCCTCCTTATAGTCGGCGCTGCAACAGGCAGGGCAGCACCGATAACACCAGCTCAGCCACCAATGGAACAACCACCATATCAGCAGTCACCTATGCAACAACCACCTTATCAGCAACCCCCCTATCAACAGCCCCCGCCGCAGCAACCACCTATGCCGCCACCCCCATGATAAAACGATCCATCACCCCTTCTTTTCATCTTTTTTGTTTTTCTTCCTAAGATGGACAGAGTAGATAAGGCCTCTTAACTGGTTTTTCACGAATTTTTTGGACGATCCATTTGGATTCCTGCACTGGACAAGAAGAATCAACGAATGAAAAAACCCTTTAAAGCCCTATAACCTAGCGGTAATCCTTGCAAATACCTTCCCTATGTAGGAACCTATCAAGACTTTCTGATAGGCTTTTTTCCAGCTCATCCTGTTTTGAGGATATTATTCCCTTCAATTCCTTTGTCGCCTGCGGAGAATACCTTCCTATACCCATGGCAAATATGGGCTGACTTTTTCGTTGCGGATATATCTCACCGAAGGGAAGGGCGCTACCTTTTTCCATGAGAACATCTATTTCTTCATAGGGTTTATCCATTATCTTCATGCCCACGCCTACTGGCTGATTGGGGGTTTTGAACTCCGTCTTAAGCTGCCAAAGACTTTTTCGGTTCGTTATATAAGTGTCGTAATGCCCTGCTCGGTCCCTCCCCCGAAGCATTTTCCAACCGAGAGGTTCTTGATCATAGCTTACCTTGATTTCAGCTATAATTTCTTCTGCGGATTTTATTTGCATTCTACTACCTCGTTTCTTCCAAATTTATGGAGAAAGACGGAGCTTCTTCTTTGGTTCCTCTCCAGTGTATCTTAATGAAATGCAGGATATTAATTCTTTTCGCAAAATTGAAAGATACGGAAACAATTGAACTGAAATTGGGAGGAACCGTCCGAAATAATCGACAGCAATCAAAAGGATAACAGCTATATGAAGGCCAAAACTCTAGAACCAACAAAAAGCTTTAATATTCCATAGGGAATTAAGGTATTTAGCGGATTAAACGGCCGAAACGATAGGAATAGGATGTTCTCGAAATATTTTTTCGGTCATTTAAAACCTGAACGAAAACTCATAAAGGGGGAGAACTTGATGGATGAAGACACAGAAAATAATGATATGGAGAATCAGGATGAGATAACTAAGCTCCTAGCGGATACGGAGGCTATAAACACCATTTTCAACGAGCCAGCGAATCTGCTTAAGGATTTGATGGACTCGTTCGGGAGCAAGAGCTATGAAAGCACCTTGGAAAGCGGGAGTAAAGTGCTTGGTATAATGAACGAACCAACAGAACAGTTCATAAAGCTGGGCATGGCATTTTCGATTTCTGCGGCGGCACAATGGGTCTCAAACCTGGGTGAGGTGGGAGTGGATATCACCAAGGCAGAGGATATCCTCTCCAAGGCAAAAGATCAATTTTTAGGAGGAGATTTCCCCAAGGTTAATGAGACCATTGGTGAGGTCAGAGACATTATCCCAGAACTTGAGAAGGACCAAAAAGACGCTGCATTCGAGGGTATTTCCTCTACGGAGGAACTTATCGAGGAGGTTGGGAAAGTCGGAGCAAGTGTCGATGATGCAAAAGGAGACCTTCAAGAGGCCAAGAATCTACTGGAGTCGGGAAAATATCTTGATGTTGCAAGACTCGCAAAGAGGGCAAAAGAATCAGCCGATAGTGCAAGACAAAAACGTATCCAAACGGTATCAGATGCCCTCCTTTTTACCCGCTCGGTGATAGATGAATCGAAGGGAATAGGAGTCGACACCTCCGAACCTGAAGCTCTATACAAAGAAGCGAAAGCCGCCTTTGGTGAAGGGGATTTTATGAAATGCTCCGAACTGACCAAGGAAGCCGAGGAGATAGCTCTGAAACTCCAGGAAGAACATTTTCAAAAGGTTCTTGAACTGAAAGAGAAGAGAAAGAGCATGGAGGTAACTAGGGCAAAAGCAGCCGCAGCCGAGCAGGCTCTCGCGGAGACACGGAAAGGAGAAGAAAAATCAGAGGAGAACTGTCCCAACTGCAGCACACCTATGAGGTTCGTTAAGAAGTACAATCGATATTGGTGCAAGAAGTGCAAGAATTACGCACCAAAGAAGTAAGGCTCTCGTCTTTGGGGAATGCCAATGCCTTTTCCTTTTTCCTTTATTTTTTTCTTGCTCTCGTAATACAAAGGTTTGATAACAACCAGGCAACCTACAGCATTCCGGTTAGTTTCTCCTCCAATACTTTAGCTGGAATATCAGGCAATGAAATCAGAGTGGTAGTGCCCACAAGACCCTTACTGGATTTCTTGGCCTGGATGATACCTACTTGATCCAGTTCCTTCAAATACTTCCAGAATTGTGTGTGACCAAGTTTCTTCTCGTCAAATTCCTCGCAGATCAACGCATACATCTTCTCAGTATCACCTGTAGTGGTATAGGCCTTTTTTTTCAGGCATCTGGATATGGCGATAAGAATGAGCTTCCTGTTCTTGTCCAAGTCCGCAAGCTTGCTCTCAGTTACGGTGGAGTATATCTCTGCCTTTGCCGCCCTTGCATGTTCCGGGGTGACGAGCCCTTCCTTTTCCTCGTCAGCAAGCATCCCTGCCTTCTCCAGAAGCTCGATTGCGTATCTGGCATCGCCTAACTCCGAGGCTATGTCAGCAATCAGATCGCCCACTCCTAGATCCACAACATCCGGATGGAAGGCAAGTTCAATCCTTTGTTCAAGAATCGCATGCAATTCGTCCCTTGAATATTTATTCAGTTTGATTATGTTTCCTCTCTTGAACGTTGAGAGGGAAGGCATATCAAGCATTTCGTATACATTCTTCTGCGAGATGAGGATGAGAGAGAGAAGTTTCTTGGCATCTATCCCTTCTTCATTGAATCGAGAGAAATGATAGATTATGTCGGAGCTCTTTGATTTTTTCAACAGCACATCCACCTCATCCAGCACCACAATGAGATGAGCCTTCTCCTTCTCAAGCACCTTTCTGAGGCTCTCCATCATCTCATTGATCGAAAAACCCCGGTCAGGAAAATGGGGCTGGAAATGGGTTAAGACCCTCAACATGACCGCATTTTCGGTGTTCCTCTGCCTGCAATTGACCAGGACGAATTGAACGTTCTTCCCGCCCTTCCTTGCAAGATCCTGGAAATCCATACAGAATTTCTTTGAGAGCACTGTTTTACCTGTGCCTGTTGGGCCGGTTAAGAAGGCGTTTTGGGATACGTTCGAATCTACAATTGGCCCGAATATCGTAAAAAGGCGTTTTGCCTGCATGTCGCGGTGGGGCAGATCTTTTGGAACGAAGTCGAAGTCAAGAGCTTTATAGTTCTTGAATACACTCTTTCCTCTCGGGTATGCGGCGTACTCATTCATCGCCCGCTGTATCGCATTCTTATGGGAAAAGGTTTTTGTCTTAGAGAAAGTCAATTGAGATTGAAAGCGCCTCTCCATAGATTGTGTTCGAAAATAGACAAAATGAGAGTGAATAATAGATTTATTCAATTTTTCCAAAAGATTATTAAGAATTCGGAATGAAAAACTGTTTTCTATTTTAATCCTTAGGAGGTCACAGCTCCTAATTAGAGCCGATTGGGCGGTATCAGTTACATGTAAACTACTGGTTACGGGCTAAAACGCGATCTATATCATCCCATTAAAGGGCTGAGAAAATAAAAAGAAAGATGGGGAAGGACAATTTACCCGGATTTCGCCCTTCATTTTGGCTTTTAATCTTTGTTATTCAATAACCGGCTGATTATCGCGGTGGTTGCTGATATGGCGGTTGCTGGGGCGGATATCCTGGTTGCTGGGGCGGATAATATGGTTGTTGTGGTGGATATCCTGGTTGCTGAGGCGGTGGTCCACCCGGCCCTCTAACAATCTCCTTGGGTCTAACAACAAACCAAATAATCAAACCAATTATCCCTGAAAGGAGAACTATGATCAGCCACAGTGCACCGCTCTTTCCTCTTTTCTCAGCATCCTTATAGACCCAGATGGCTATCAAGAGGGAGACTATAAATATAACTATGGGTAGTATACAAAAAAGGGTACCGGTACAAAACCAAAATTCGCCCATATCTAGTTGGTCTAACCCATCATCTTGAGCGACTACACTCATTCCCACACTTAAAATGGTCAAAATGGATAAAACCATTGTTATGACCATTACCTTACCCAAACGCTTATCAACCCTCATAAGAACACCAAACAGTGAATGTGTTTCTATCTAAAAAGGTTTTCTACCTCCCTACATAAAGTTTTTTGAGAGTAAAAACGTCAAAACCATCAACTGAGAGCCGAAAACGTTTGTTAGCGGCTCTCAGTATCATAAGGCGTTGAAGGTGTTTAATACAACACGAGCTCAATTTAAAAGCTTTCCCTTATTATTATCATTTTTGATAATCAAATTCGAAAATAATATGGATGAAGTTCCGAGGACGATATGGACTTAAAACTTACGATAAAAATATCAATTCTGATAATTTTGAAGCGATTTTTGGATAGGGGGAAAACTGGTGAAAAAGTGTCAAATCGAGGATTTCAGAAGAATCTCGAAAGGAGAAGATTTCTCATGGAATGTTCTAGTTTAGCACGTAAGCCACAGTTAGGGCTATGACTATGGACATTATCGCCATAATGATCAACATAATCAGGCCGAACCTCGGGCCTCTCGGCCTCCTTAAATGTGCGAAGGAATAAAGGTTTTGATCGTGATACCGAGGAGCCTTCTCCATATCCACCTCCTTTTCCTTATTACATTTCTCATTTATAAACATGCTGTACTCTTAATAAAATGTATGCAAATGAAAACAACGATATCTAGATATGTCCCTATTTTTCGTAACAGAAAACCTTTTTATTCAATTATACCTATGTCCGAGACCAGGGATTTAATTGGTAGAAGAACTGATTCTAAAGGTCGCAGAGGCTTTGCAATCCGATGTGGGGCACGGCAGGGCAAGGATAGATACCTCCACAAGGGTGGCAATGAATCTTGAGCCTGGTGATATAATCGAGGTCAAGGGCAAGAAGAGCACCGCAGCCAAAGTATTTAGAGTCAACCAGGATGATGAGGGCATCGGAATAATCAGGGTAGACGGTTTGGTTAGGAAAAATGCAGGCGTGTCCATCGGTGATAAGGTGGTCATAAAGAAGGCTGAAATGGAGCCTGCTACTAGTGTCACAATCTCCCCCTTGATATCAGAAACGCATAGGATAAGATTCGGACCTGGGATAGAGAACTTTGTGAAAAGAGGGCTTCTGAAACGGCCCCTCACAAAGGGCGATACCATAATCGTTCCGGGTATAGCTTTGATGGGTGGTTCCTTACCTTTTGTGGTGGCCAACACAAAACCGAAAGGAATAATCGAGATCACGGAAGATACCACGATGATGGTCAAGGAAGAGGCTGTAAAAGAAGGTGAAATCGAGGTAAGCGCCGTAACTTACGAGGACATAGGCGGTCTGAAGGAGGAACTGCAAAGGGTGAGGGAGACGATAGAACTGCCTTTGAAACATCCTGAGCTCTTCGATAGGCTTGGCATAGACCCGCCAAAAGGTGTATTCTTGTACGGTCCTCCCGGGACAGGAAAAACACTCATAGCGAAAGCGGTGGCAAACGAGGCAGGAGCGAACTTTTACTCGATTCAAGGCCCAGAGATCATGTCAAAGTACTACGGTGAGAGCGAAGAAAGGCTGAGACAGAAGTTTGAGGAGGCGGAGAAGAACGCCCCTTCGGTGATATTCATTGATGAGCTGGATTCTATAGCGCCGAAAAGGGAAGAGGTGACCGGAGAGGTGGAGAGGAGGGTTGTGGCTCAATTGCTCACGCTCATGGACGGTTTGAAGGCGCGAGGAAACGTGATAGTGATCGGCGCCACGAATAGAGAGGATGCTATCGATCCCGCACTTAGAAGGCCAGGACGATTTGATAGAGAGATCGAGATCGGTGTGCCTGACAGAAATGGCAGAAATGAGATATTGCAGATCCATACGCGAGGCATGCCATTGGGCGAGGATTTCGATTTGGACCATCTTTCAAATATAACCCACGGTTTTGTTGGCGCTGATCTGGCCGCTTTGGCGAGAGAGGCGGCGATGAAGTGCTTGAGGCGCTACCTGCCTGAGATCGATTTGGATAAGCCTATTCCCGCGGATATCCTTGAAAAGATGAAGGTCACAGGTGAGGATTTCAAAGATGCCTTCAAGGAGATCGAGCCTTCAAGCCTGAGAGAGGTTCTCATAGAAATACCACGGGTAACTTGGGATGAGGTGGGAGGATTGGAGGAGGTCAAACGCAGCCTGAGAGAAGTCGTGGAACTTCCTCTGAAGAATCCTCAGGCGTTCAAACGAATGGGTATAAAAGTGCCGAGGGGTATTCTGCTCTATGGTCCTCCTGGCACAGGAAAAACCCTGCTTGCAAAGGCTGTGGCCAATGAAAGCGAAGCGAACTTTATATCGATCAAAGGTCCTGAGATACTGTCGAAATGGGTGGGTGAATCTGAGAAGGCGGTAAGAAAGATATTCAAAAAGGCAAAGCAGGCTTCACCTTCCATCGTCTTTCTAGATGAAATAGACGCTATCGCGCCGAGGAGGGGAATGGGTGGCGACTCACACGTTACCGAGCGACTCGTGAACCAACTTCTGACCTCGATAGATGGACTCGAGAGCATGGAAGGTGTTGTGGTTTTGGCTGCCACCAACAGGCCCGATATAGTTGATACCGCTTTGATGAGGGCAGGAAGGTTCGATAGATTGATTATGATACCTGCTCCTGACAGGGATGCAAGGCTGCAGATTCTGAAGATACACGCCAAAAACATGCCTTTGGATAATTCTGTGAATTTGGAAGAAATCACGGATAAAACAGATGGGTTTGTTGGTGCTGATCTCGAAAGTCTGTGCAGGGAAGCAGGGATAGCGGCACTAAGAGAGGACATAAAAGCAAGCATAGTTACCAAGGAGCATTTTGACAAGGCACTTGACAAGGCAAGACCCTCTGTAGACGAAGATACCATAAAGTTCTACGAGATGATCGGCAAGGAGTTGGAGGGAGGAATAAGAAAAAGGGAATTCGAGAAGGCACCTGGGGAGACAGGATACGCATAGGCCTATCTAGCCTGAAAAATCTCAACACACGTAACATTTACATCAGTTCTATTTTTCTGAGATTCTTGTCCCTACAATAAGTGACAAACGAGCAGATATATATCGACTCTTACATAGGATATATCGCCCTCAATTCCTCCAAACCCTTCCTCGCAAAATCGCGGCTATCTGACCCATAAAATTTTCCTCCTATATTGAGGAGTTGGGGGCGAGTTTTTTAACACATATAAAATTCTAAGGATTGAACCTAAGATATTTGGTAATGAGCCTCAAACGTAACTTCGTTGTAACGGTAATTTTAATATCTATGAAGGGTATATGAATAACAGCACCCCCCAATCCTTACTAACCCTTCCTCGCACAATATTTCGCGGCTATCTGACCCGATAATTTTCCTCCTAAGGGGTTGGGGGGATAGCTTTTTATTTCATATTTTAAAAAGAGAGTTTGTAATCAGTTTGGAGAAAACTCATAGGAAATTAGAGGAATGAAGAAATCAATTTTTTATTTTGGTTCCGGGGAAAAAAAATGTTGGGGACCTCAGATTGTTTGCTCTAAAAAAATCAATATCTTTCTTCCTTGGTTTTCTTCTTCTCATCCTCTGAAAGTCCACTGAATTCTCTGATAATCTTGTTTTTATCACCCAGGAAGAGGTAAACTCTGCCACAGCTCGTGCAGGCATAGGGAATCACCGGGGCGCTCATTTTCAAAGCGCTACCCCAAGGTCGATTCCAGTACATATTGGTTGAAACAATGAATTTTCTTGAACGCACGAGCACGCCATCGCAAGAATCGCATTTCGGTTTACTACCTTTTATATCCATTAGCTTTGCAGTAGAATTTTTTAGAACTTAAACTTTTTCCTTGATAGTGACCCCTTTGATAATATCGATCTGGATCCCAATTTCGTAAATATGCTTTTGTTGAGCCGGTTTAAGGGCAATATCAAAAATTTTCAAAGTAACAAAGACAGGTTCCAATTGTCCTATGCAACGACGTCCTTTTTCTTGATGTATGCTGAATAACCCCCAATTATCAGACAGGCATCATCTTTGTCTGGATTGTATTCCCTAACAGTCCCTTTCTTTTTCTTCGCCATAATCCTGGCTTTCAGCCTTTTTTTTGTAGGATTAGGAACTTCTTTCTCGTCTTCTTTTGAAATGGGTACCTCCCCCATCAAGTAAGCCTTTTTTGTGATCCTAAATGAGATATGGAATAACTTATTATCATTTCCTATATAAATAGTTTTTAGAACGTTTTTTGAATGATTGGATCACTTACACAGAATCGGACTTAAGAGGATTAGAAATTCCTTATTATCCAATTACAATCGTTATCCACCAAGATCCAATATCCATTACCCATCTGCATGTTGTTCAGATCATTATATGACGCCCAAGAGCCGGTCTTTTTAGTTGTATTGTGCTTCCATTTATCAGTCAGGTCAGAGGCATCGAAGCTTTGAATTGCATTGTAAGGCAGACCGGAGAGAGCATCTCCTATGGGCGTAGATCCGAGATGATAATCATAGCCCACTAAATTCCAGCCTTCGTAAAGCTGTATTGTAGTGGCCCTCTCAACCCTTCCCGCAGTCACGAGCTCATCGGTAGTTTTCATGTATATCCAAAGGCCCATCTTGTGATCGATATTTGTTAGGTCACCATTCGATGAGTGCCATGTTCCATCATTTGCGTTATAGTTCCAAACAACATCATAGTTTCCTGAGATACCCTGAAGAACATTGGGTAAAAGAGAATTTATCGGCTCAAAAGGCAGTGATATCATGTTCCATCCACTCTCAAGATTTTGAGTGTGTTTACCTACAATCGTGGAATTCACAGATAAGTTGCTGCCGCTATCAACAGCCCGTACAACATAATAATGTTCAAAACCATCAACTGCATGATTTGTGAAGGTCCATGTGGTGCCTGCTGTGCTTATGTAAGAGCCAAAGTCGAAACCATCGATGGTACCGTTCTCGTATATTCTATATCCTGTAACATCATCGGCAGGAGAAGGCTCCCAGTCCAAGCGTATATCATTTCCAATTATGCTTATGGTAATGGATATTGTGGCTCCAAAATTATTGCCTCCCTTAGTTTCGGTTCCGGCATCCTTTCCTCCGTAAGTAGTGACCCATCCCGGCCCTGAGATCCATTCCATCCAGTCATTGTAATTATTAGTATCTAGAGAAAATTTGTCACGACCTATAGTTTCACCAGAATCATGGGTGGAGCCTGCACCAGTTAAGACATTATCCCACTCCCAAAACGGCCACCATGAGTTCCATTGCACCTTGGAAGCGAGCTCAGATACATCATCCTGGGCATCTGTATCGTCATAAATCCCATCATCATTTGCCCAACAAACCGCATCTTTATAGTTCATGCCATTGGTGGTGAGGGCCAGTTGGTCGTCATCTTCGAAGTTATACGATCCGACATAAATATCCCAGTATCCGTTGGAAAGAATAGAATCCTTCCCACCTGTGATATCGGTCTCATTCGTGCCATCTGAGAAATGTACCACTGCATATTCACCAGGGGCAAAGCTTATCGGGTCGTTGGCAAAAGCTACATTGCTCCCGTCTAGGTCTGTGATGGTCCAATCCTGAATATTGACCGTCATCGGCCCGCTGTTGTACAATTCTGCCCAATTATCTCCATCCAAGGCATCAAATCGGACCTCGTTGATAACGATCCCAACCAGGTTTTGAGAGCCTAGGGTCTCAAGCCCGGCATCCCTACCACCATAAATTGTAAAAAAAGAAGGCCAGGTATCCGTCCAATCAGAATATTGGTCAGAATCGCCGGATTCTTTGTCCCTTCCAATCGTGTAACCAGGTAAATGACCGTAAAATGGGCTCGTATATACCGAATATGTTTCTAAGGATGGTGTGCTCCATTCCCATTCATCGTTGTCAATCAAGAAATCCACATCCGCCTGGGCATCCGTGCCTGAATATGTGCCGTCTTGGTTTGCCCAACAAACCGCATCCTTTATATTGCTCAGGCTGTCGTTGAGAACCAATTGATCGTCGGATTCAAAGGAGTATACCACCGCTGTCGAGATGTAGAAGTCCCTGTAGCCGTTGCCATTTGTGTCAGCAGCTGTTTCGTCGGCTGTGTCATTGCTGAAGTGTACGACTATGTATTCATTAGGCCCTACAGTATATGCCACGCTGATTATGGGCTCCAGAGCTCCACCGATGTCCAAATCGTCAAATGTCCAGCCGTTGATATCCAAGCCCATGGAACTGGGGTTGTATAGTTCAACCCAATAATTGCCGCTCGGGTCATCAAAATTAACCTCATTGATAAGTAGTGTCACATAATTTCTAAGCCCTTGGGTGGCCACGCCTGCATCTTTACCTCCATATACAGTGACATATCCTGCGGCTGAAGCACTATACACCATCCAATTATAATAACGCCCACTTGTTGTCGAAGTAGAGTACTTGTCCAGTCCAATAGTATCTCCAATTGAATGACCTCTTGCAGCAGAAATGTTCACACAATACTGGTCTGCTGCATCGTTGGAGTTCCAAACTTCCCATTGAGTCCAAAAGTCGTCGATATCATCCACATCCTGCCACTCGTCATTCCCGCCATCACTTGGATCCCATGGCTGACCGTCCGACCACGCTACAGCGTCCAATAAATAATTGCCGCTTGAGGTGAACACAACCTGGTCGTCGTTCGTGAATGTAGGATCGGCAGAAACGTAGATGTCCCAATATCCATTTGCGTTTGTGTCTCCTGTAGAGTCTGTTTCGTCAGGAGTTACTACCAAATCATTGAAATGCACTACAACATAGTCTCCAACATCCATGGTTATGGAGGATGTCGCAAATGTCTCTCCGCTTCCAAAAGGATCATAATCATCCAAGGTAGATTGTTGAATGTCCACTGCAACCGGTCCTTTGTTATACAACTCAACCCAATTGTTGCTACCCGGATCGTCGAACATGACCTCGTTTATGACGATGTTCACGTAGTTCTGATACCCCTGGGTTGAAAAACCAGCATCTTCTCCGCCATCCACAGTTCGCCAGGCCGATGCCCGAAACACATCACCCCAATCTCCTTCTTCTCCACCACCGGAAATAGTGTCCACTGAGCTCGAATCTCTTCCTATTGAATCACCTGGGTCATGGCCTCGGGCGTTCGTGGTATACACACAATTACCCTGTGATGCAGGTTCAGAAGCATCCCACTGTGGCCTGACAGCATCGTCGAGAGTGTTGACATCATCCTGTTCCGAGCCTGAAACATCGTTAGCCCAACCCCCGCCATTCGCCCAACATACAGCGTCAATGAAATTCACTCCAAACATCAAAGCCAATTGATCGTCAGCATCGAATGATAACGAAATTGAACCAAGATACAGGTCAGTGTATCCGTTGCCGTTCAGATCGCCTAAAAAGTCCGTTTCGTTGGTCCCATCCGTAAAATGCACAACGATGTACTCGTCGTATGAAAGTGTTACAGTATCGTTTGCAAGATTAATGTTGGGGCCATCCAAATTGGTTAAAGTCCAGGATGAGATTTCAAACTCAGTATCAGGATAGTCGTTGTAGATCTCTGCCCAATTGTCTCCACCAGGCTCGTCGAATACCACTTCATTGATCACGATGTCTGCGGCATTTCTCCTTCCTGGTGTCTCGATCCAGGCGTTTCTTCCCCCGTCTGGCGTGAAACTTCCGTCATACCAATCAGAGTTTGTCCCAAAGTCAGATGAGCTCGAACTTCTTCCTATAGTGTCTCCTGTGGCGTGACCTCTTGCAGCGGTTGTAACGACACATTCTGATTCCAAGGGTGGGTCGCTCGCGGTCCATTGAAGGGCATCTCTAATCGTGGCAACGTCTTCCTCCTCACTCCCTGATGCATCGCTATCCCATCCACCTGAATCATCTGACCAACAGACGGCATCTATTATGGCTAGGGTGTTGTTCAACACGATTTGGTCATCGTTATCAAAACTGTATGCTCCCACGTACAGGTCTGTGAACCCATTACCATTGAAATCTCCGATGAAATCCGTCTCGTTTATCCCATTCTCAAAGTGGATGACAATATATTCACCCAATGAAATTGTTACAGGCTCAGGGGCAAGTGGTGGTGTTCCTCCAACAAAATCAAGATTATCCAGAGTCCACGTGGAGATATCCAATTCCATACTGTTGAAATCCCTGTTGTAAAGTTCAACCCAGTTCTTCCCACTTGGATCGTCGAATTTCACCTCATTGATTTTGATGAACAATGCGTTTTGAATGCCTTGGGTTGTGATGCCTGCGTCTCTGCCTCCATCCACTGTCATATCGGAATTCATCCAGTCCGACCTATCGTTTAACCAATCGTTTGAGTTGGCATCTCTCCCTAGGGTATTGCCAGGAGAATGACCTGCTGTATCGTTCACAAAAACACAATCTTCTTCTTCTATCGTTAAATCACCGTCTACCTCCTCCCAGAGGTATCGAACCGCCAAATAGGTAACATCGCTTTCAACATCCGAGCCTAGCCATGGCTCTTGGCCTCCAGGGCTCTCGGCTGTGGTATTTTGATTTGCCCATGATACCGCATCGCGACAAATCAAGCCGTCGTAGGAAATCGCTATCTGATCGTCCTCTTGAAGGTTATAAACATCTCCTACATATAGATCCCAATAGCCGTTACCATTTGCATCCGCAATACTTAATGAATCACCAGTCTCATCGACACCATTCGAAAAATGGATTATCGCGTATTCTCCAGGTCCAAAATTAACGGTGCTTGTGGCAAATTCCGGATAGGGAAAACCGCCGTTGTCAGGAGTCTCGTCCAGATCTGAAAGGCTCCATTCGGATATGTTCACAAGGGGAGGAGTGAAGGGGCCTGGGACCCAGGGGATATAATACAGCTCGACCCAATGTTCTCCAGTTCCATCATACCGTACTTCGTTGATCACAATATTCATTATGTTTCGTTCACCCTGAGTGGTCATCCAGGAATCTATTCCACCAGGTGGGGTGATATCACTCCAATCCATCCAGTCATTTCTATTATTCCACTCCATAAAAAACCAGGAAGGCCTGCCAATCGTCTGGCCTGGGAAATGCCCTGCATCTGTCAAGGATCCACCCGAAGTCCACACGCAGTCTTCTTCTTCATTAACAAAATCGCCGTCCACCTCTGCCCATTCATTCTCACTTTCCGCGAATGCGACATCATTCATAGCGTCTGGAAGATATGATCCGTCCTGGTCCGACCAGCAAACGACATCCTTGATATAACCATTTGGAAGCATTAAGAATAATTGATCGTCACCTTGGAAAGTATAATTCATACCGGTATAAAGGTCCCAATAATCATTTCCATTGGTATCTCCAGTTGCCAAATCATCGCCTGTTTCATTCACACCTGAAGAGAAATGAATGACTGCATATTCTCCAAGAGCGAGTTTCACGGTACTTATGGCAAACTGCGGATAAGCTTCACCGCCATTATCTGTATTCTCGTCAAGATCTGTTACGTTCCAGGTGCTGATATCAACTTTCGCACCGATAGGATTAGGACCCATAAACATTTCACCAGCGTTAAATAGCTCCACCCATAGTTCGCCTGGACCATCGAATTTCACCTCGTTTATCACCACATTTACAATATTTATCTGACCTTGAGTTTCCATTCCCGCGTTCATGCCACCATCGATGGTGTCCGTTGCAACAAATGGGTCGTTCATCCATTCGTCCTTTCTGTTCTGGTCAAAGACGAACATCATAAAATCATCGGCTCTGCCTATTGTATCTCCTGGTAAATGATTGCCGAAGCCGGGATTTGGTCCTACAAATACACAATCATCTTCCGCAGCATTCGGAGGGGCTGCAATCCACCAGCTAGCTTCCCCACCCGGAACATCTAGAGTGTTGTAAATGAATTCTATATCATCCTTCACATCTGAACCAAGCCAAGGCACCTCACCAACAACAGGATCATCTGCCAATCCGTCTTGATCTGCCCAACTTACCGCATCGTACATACCTCCTGATGGATTATACAATACGAGTTGATCGTCAGCCTCGAAAGTGAAGATGTTACCGATATATAGGTCAATATAGCCGTTACCGTTAATATCGCCTGTTGCATCTGTTTCGTTTAGGCCGTTACTGAAATGAACCACTGCTAAGTCACCAGGATCCATTGAAATGGTCTCACCCGGGACAAAAGGTACTATCGGGGCGCCATCCAAATCACCAAAGTACCAATCTGATATATTTATTGGGACCCCGGGCCCGAAAATGAGGTGATATATCTCAGCCCAATTTTCTCCTGGGCCGTCGAATTTTACCTCGTTGATCATGATGTCCCAGCTGCTTCCATGTTGCTTGATGTTCTCAGAACTTGTGGCATCCTCATTATCTTGGAGTTCTTCATGCCCAGCTTTATCCACAAACAAAACAAGGCTTCCTGCGGTCATCATTAAGACAATCAGGATGATGGTCAAGCACTTTCTTATTGTCTTTTTATCACTTAAAACGCCATATTTTAGTTCATCGTTCATCTTCCTCATGGACTCTCCTCCATGTTTTCATACTCGATAATCCTCGCCTTACTCTATTGTATAAATATCAACCTTCATCGTTATTAATATTTCAGAACAGTTTATATATTATGATTTTTAACCGTGATTCTTAAAGGTGATAATTTCATAATTTTACGTTGGTAAATGAGGTGTCGGATGCCATAATTGCCTGTAAATTGAGAAAATACTATGTTTCATATTTAGCAGATGTTCTTTATTAACATGCTACTATGACAAAACAGGCGAAATTATGAACCACACCCCAAATATGATCATGAAGACACCGAAAATTCCGAACAAAATATTATGACCCTTTTCCGACCAGAATTTCTTGGATTTGAACACCGAAAAAGATACAAAATAGTCCCAAAGAAAATCGCATGACCAATGAATTACAGCAAATATGATGAAGGCGAGCAGGCCAAAGACCAGGGCATCCCCTATCAATTTCAGACCTATTGTGCCCCACCACAGGAAAAAATATGGGTTCGTTATGGTTGTGATTACA
>JAZGAR010000102.1:0-8130 GCA_036475875.1 Thermoplasmata archaeon | reverse complement strand
GAGACTCCATCATAAGAATAGTACAGGGTTGCGTTTTGTATCCCATTTGAATCTGTAATGTCTGCATAGACGGTTACTAGACACGTTCCATTTGGATTTGCAGGTAGATTCATTACATTCTTTATCTCAGGGACAACAATCACTTTGATGTTTCCTGTCTCGTTTGTTATAGAACCCTCATAAGTTGCTGTGATTTTGCATGTTCCTTCGCCCACGGCCTGAAATGTTGTTGAAACGCCAGAAGCTGTTACTGTACCCACTGATGTATTGGAGCTTTCCCATTCAACTGAGACCTCACCTAAATATCCAAATATATTGTTAAAACTATGGGCATAAAAGGTATCTGATTCTCCTCCATAATAAGTTTTATCTCCAACCCAATTTCCTCCTGGACCGGCAGTGTCATTCATTATTATGCAATCTACTGGGTAACTCATGATTTCTATTGTCATGCTATTGGATAGGGTTGCATTATCATAAGAATATTGCAAACCACCAAATCCAGTTATATTTTCTATGCCCACTGTTGCGCTTGCTCCATAATCATAAATTGGATCGCCAAAGACCACATCTTGATATTGATACTTTATTGAGTTATTTCCCTCGTACAAAATCACCTCAAAAGTTATGTAACCAATTCCCGGGATGTTGTAATTTTCCACATCCTTCCATTCAACAATAAAATATCTATTAGGTCCTACACCCAAAGTTTGGTAATAGATATCTCCGGATTCATATAGATCGTCCCAGAATGGTGCTGCAATGTTATTTGGAGGAGCTGAATCAGGTATTGGATTATTACCAGCAAACACACCACTTTGGTTAGTAAACATTATGAACCCATTGTTATTTATCCAAATCTCAGTATAAGAATTCCCATAAAAATCAAATGTAAATCCTAAACTGAATGGCCCATATTTACTTTCGTCTCCAAGTGGTCCTACACTATTACCACCTCCGCTTATCTCGAACCAGTTATAATCAATTGTAGGTTCGGGAGGATTGCTGTCTTTCCATCTATAACCATAATAATCAGGCCCTCCTGTGTCTGCCTCTGCATTTTCCGGTACATTATTTAGGGCAGAGAAACTCATACTTATCATCAAAATCATAATTGTTATTGCCCATGCCTTCCTAAAGTTCGCGAATCCGTTCTTAGATTCCCATCCTCTATCCATATTCTCACCTCATAATGGACTACACTTTAATTCGCGTGAATTACACAATAAACTGTACAATAAACTACACTTTCTTTCATGTAAATTAGTACATTCAATATTATTCTATATAAAGGTTTTAGAGTGACTTACGTGGACTGATTCTCATTTTCTATAACAACAATTAATTCTTGGAATTATGCACGAAAGGTATTTTTGCAATTTCATGGTGTAAAAGATGGTTATAACCGTGAAAATTTTATATAGACGAAAGTTATCATTTATTTCATTGGATAGACAGACCCAATTAGCAAGTATAGGCTAGAGCTTGTATTGGGGAGAGTCATATCTGAGCCTAAGAGTATCAAATCAGGAGATCTCGTTATGTTGACACCTGTTCTGAACCTCAACCGGAACATCGGTATTTCGCGGGAGATATGCACGATAAACTAAAAGGAGATGCCGATGAGGGTCTAGCATAGCCCTAGTTTCCCTCATAACACCTGTAATTATGGGCTTCCATTCCATCTAGATAGGGGTGCAGATTTGATATGGAGGTGAAAGGCGCAGTAAAACAAAAGTTTAACACCCACATCGACAATTATAAATACAATATAGAATATAAATGAGAAGGGAAATTAATAAGAGCTTTGGTTGATCATGGGAACCACGATTTGTTGATTGTACTTCTCAAATTTGCACTTAATCGGGTGGAACAAAGCAACGGAGATGAAACTATTAGGAAATTTAAGGATGATGTTGATGGTGTCGCTGCGGTGATAGGCACGATAATGGCCCTAATGGTATTCTTGGCGTTCATATCTCTATTCGTGTTGTACTGGGTGCCTGTAATGATGGAGGACAATGAAGCTAGGCACATGAGAACGGTATTAGATCAATTCGGCGATTTGAAAGTGGCAGTGGACGATCAGATTCTCAAGGATAATAAGAACTCCACGCCGTTCTCTCCTATCAAACTCGGGGCTGATGGTGTACCGATGTTCGAGAGAGAATCGCCAGGTGAACTTTCACTTCGATTGAATAGCGAGTTCTTCAACTGCACGTTCCAAGACAGCGGCGAGGACATCTTTGAGAACACCTCTGGCAGCATAGACCTGGTGGTCTACAACAGATTCTATGTGATGCAGACGTTGATTTATGAGAACGGAGCTGTTTTCATACATCAGAAGCAGGGGGATGTGTTGAAGGTGGAACCTACTTTTAATGTGGAGGTGGAAGGTGACAATGTAAGGCTCTCCGCAACATTGATATCGCTTCTTCATGATAATGATAATAGCATTGCGGGTATCGGTCTTGAAGGTGTAACCACCCGGTTATATTACACCGACAGGTGGACCTACACGAATATCACGAGCCCAAACAGAGGGGTCACATTCAACATCAGCTCAAGATACACAGATGCATGGAACAAGTACTATGATGGCGCTCTCTCAAATGCGGGCCTGGTGGAAGGAGTGGACTATAATATTACCACGGATTCTAACAAACTCTCGATAAGTATAGATAGAGTGTCGGAATTGTCGCTCAGCCATGCCTTTGTAAAGACATATATCGGAAAAGCGACAACCTAAACCCAATAAATGCGAAGATAAAGGGGATGATATGGCTAACGAAGCTGTGGCAGAAATGCCTATTGCAAAAGAGAGGAAATCCGCTAAAAAAAGTAAACCGAACTCTCTGAAGAACCGCTATATGTCTTTCTTTACCCAGCATTTCAACAAACAACCCGTGAAAGTTAGGTTGGCTGAAGGGATGAGACAGGAAAGGGAGGTGGAGAAGGGTTCGGTGTTGACAGAAATCCCGAAGATTGATGATCCTAATATCGAAGAAATAGAGTTCTATTCCATTAATGAGCCTTACACCTATGCGAGGATAATCTACAACGAGGAGAAAAGCGAGTACGTTTATCATGGCATAGAACCTCAACTCACATTTAGAGAGAAAGAACTCTTGAGCTTCCTGAAAGAGACCCTAAAGATGACTTTGGCCTACGATTGGGAGGAGATGAGCGAGAAGGACAGAAGTGAATACCTCGAGGAGAACTTGAAGGCTCTGATTCGAAGCAGAGCCCTGAAAATGAACCCTGTGACAGAGGATAGACTTCGTTATTATATACTCAGAGATTTCATCGGTTACGGCCCAATTGATGTCCTTCTTCAGGATGAGAATGTGGAAGACACCTCATGCGATGGCGTTGATATACCGATTTTCATATTCCATAAGAAATTCGAATCCATAAAAACCTCGGTCGTATTCGAAGATGAGGATGAGCTAAATTCCTTCGTGATCCTCCTCGGACAGAGATGCGGGAGGCAGGTATCGGTTTCTCAGCCGATTCTGGATGGGACGAGTATCGAAGGGCATAGGGTTCAGGCGACCTATTCAAATGAAATAACAACTCGTGGTGCGACATTTACAATAAGACGTTTCAAGGAAAAGCCCTTCACACCCGTGGATCTGCTGGATTTCCATAGTGCCTCACCAGAGATGGTGGCTTACCTTTGGATTGCTGTCGAGCATGGAGAGTCCATGATAATCGCGGGCGGTACAGCAAGTGGAAAAACCGCGACGCTCAACGCGCTAATGCTCTTCATACCTCCAACAGCAAAGATCGTGAGCATTGAGGATACCAGGGAGATCAACCTTCCCCATGAGAATTGGATACCTGGAGTTACTAGAACTGGGGCGGGACAAATTGGTGCTGGCGGTAAAGCAGCTGGTGCGGTGGACATGTACGACTTGGTGAGAGCAGCCCTGAGGCAGAGACCGAACTACATCATGGTTGGCGAGGTTCGAGGAAAGGAAACCTATACCATGTTTCAAGCCATGGCAACAGGACATACCACCTATGCCACGATGCATGCGGATTCTGTAAAGAGCATGGTTCACAGGCTTGAGAACCCGCCGATAAATTGTCCAAGGATTTTGTTATCTGCTTTAAACAACGTTTTAATCCAAAAGCATGCGAGGGTGGGTTCGAGTGTGGTCAGACGCATCATGGAGCTTGTTGAAATAGTGGGCTTTGAACCCGAAACCAACGAATTGATCACCAATACGGTTTTCGAATGGGATCAAGCCACAGATTCATTCCTATACAAGGGCCACAGTTTTCTATACGATAAAATCCAGGAAATGAAGGGTTTGACATCGGATGAGATGAGGGAAGAGGTGGAGAGAAGGGTTGATATCATAGATTATATGATTAAAAAACATATGGTCGATTTCAGGGAAGTCGGCTCATTGGTCTCCTCTTACTACAAAGAGCCAGAAGTGGCTTACGAAAGAATAAAAAAAGAGGTAGCGAAGATGGATGAACTCGAGGCTCAAAGGGCAGCGGTAGAGGCAGGTAGGAAAGGTGGTAAAGTTGTCGCCTGAAGTAAGAGATATGTTCAAGGCCTTGGAAACCTCGAAGAGAGGCATGATAGTCACAAAGAAGCACGAGGAGGAGTTCGTGGAGGATCTTGGCCCACATCTAGTCAAGCTGCCAAAAGGTGCGGCTGTGAAGCAAATAAAACTCACACCCTATAAACAGTTCTGTTGGCGGACCATGGGAAATTTCGTGAAAAGGCGGGGTAAATCCAACCCTAAGCTGGAAGAAGACCTTCAAAGAGCCCAAATGAGGATACGTCCTGACGAGTACCAAGCCTATGCGTTTACAACAGCAATAATAGTGTTCTTTGTTGGCTTTATAGCCTGGATATTAACCCTTTTGCCAATACCTCTTTTTCTAAAGGTAATAGGACCTATACTTATTATTATAGTTGCTCCTGTTCTCACTTACTTTATTATCATGGGCTCTCCGTCATCAATGGCAAAAAAGCGTGGCAAAGATATCGATAAAAAAATCTCAGGCGCGATGAGCTTTATCTCTGCCATGGCATCTGCAAATGTTAATATCGATGTGATTTTCAAGGAGCTTGCGAAACAGTCTATCTACGGCGAGATTCAGAAGGAGGCAGAGTGGATCACCCGAGATACAGAACTTTTAGGCCAGGACATAATAACGGCCATAAAATCAGCCTCATTGAGAACGCCTTCAGTAAAATTCCAGGATTTTCTACAAGGTGTGGTAACCACCTCCAGTTCAGGGGGAGAGCTCAAGCCGTTTTTCCTTATCAAGGCCAAACAGTTCGAGGATGAGAGAAGGTTAGACCTCAAGGCAAGAATCGAAACGCTGGGTATGCTGGCTGAGAGCTTCGTTACCGTTGGTGTAGCATTTCCGCTCTTCTTGGTGGTGATGATGTCTATTATGGCTTTGGTCGGAAGTAATCCTGATTTCATCTTGATGCTTCTTTATGTGGTTTGTTTCGGTATGATACCTGGGACCCAGGTGGGTTTCATCGTAGGAATAGCGGCTATGAGCGAATAGGGGAAGTTATATGGCTCCTGAAGAGGGTACCAAGAGGATAAAAAAAATCAAGACGATTAAGGAGAAGAATACGTTTGCCGTTTCTCTGGGAATAGCCTTTTTACTGACAGGAATACTTCTAATGCTCGCTTATCTCTTTCAAGCTGGCACAATAGATTTGGAAGGCACAGCAGATGTGGTATTCAATAATGATGGCGACCCCGAGGGAGTTATCGACAGGGATGATGTGCGTGTGATGGATATAGAGGGAAGTAGGATTACTTATTACACGCTGACAGGTTTGTCTATATCCGAATCAGAAGCCCAGATATTATTGACTAGTGAAGGATGGTCACAAAGAACCCTTCAAGTTGATACTGGGTACGAGCTGGGAAAACCGCCTGAAAACTCTCTCCGCCTTGATGGAGATATGATAAACTTCGTAATATTGTCCATGGTACCGATCTTTGCTATTCCTGGCGTCTACATCATGCGGCGTGACAAGAGAATCTCCCAGATCGAGGATCGCCTTCCAGACTTCTTGAGAGATGTCGCCGAGGCAGGCAGGTTCGGTATGACGTTGGCAGATGCGATTCTGGTGGCATCTGAAGGCAGATACGGTAGGCTCACCCCCGAAATCAAAAAAATGGCGGCACGAATCGACTGGGGAGTGCCTGCAAACGAGGCCATAAGGCTTTTCGCAAATAAGGTGAAAACGCCGTTGGTTGAAAAAGTTTGCGCCATAATAATGAAATCCAATGATGCTGGAGGAAATGTCGCCGATGTCCTAACCTTGGTTGCAAACGATACGAAACAGATTCAACTCATGGATAAGGAGCGCAAGGTTTCGATGAGCACCTATATCGCAGTTATCTACATCTCTTTCTTTGTGTTCCTTTTCACGATCATCATCTTGAACGTAACATTCCTTCCGAAGATGCGCGAAGCGGGTGAGGAAACTGCAAAAATAATGGCCAGTAGTGAAGGGGGAGGAACTGTGCAAATCATCCAGGCCCAAGTGATATCAGCCATCCAATTCACCTATCTTATTGCTTCTTTGGCTCATGCGGTGGGCGATGGTTTAATTGCAGGGACTCTTTCTACAGGTAAGCTCAGAAATGGCCTGGTTCACAGCTCTATCCTGTTGATTTCTGCATTCTTGATGCTCAGGTTATTGTAATAGATATACATGACTCAGGAGTCGATCTAAATGGAAGCCGAATCTCCGGTTAAAACGCAAGTGAAAGCAATTGAGGATATTGACGAGCAAATTGAATCTATAGAGGAGAGGAAGGCCGAGATAGAGGCGGAAAAGGCTAGATTGGAGGAGGAAGAGAAAGAGCTTGAGGATATTGAGGAAGAGCTCTCCAAGATGAGAAGGTTCTTCAAGAGAGTAAAGTTGGGATATCGTACTTTCTTCATAAGGAGGTTCTCCGCGCCTCGTAAGATAATGACCACAAAAGCCGAGTTCGAAGGGCTGAAAGGCGAAGATGCCAAGAAAATCACGCCTGTCCCGAAGATAGTTGATAAGCATGTTGATGAGATAGAGCTCGACCCTGTCGAGGAGCCTTATTCTTATGTTCGCATAAAATACGACAACCAGACTGATGAGTACCTCTATGAGGTTATCGAACCACCGATTTCTAAGGATGAGGAAAATGTTTTGGAGCTTGTCAAAGAGGGCCTTATAGACACTGTAGAACTGATTCCAGACCGAACCACTGAGATGTCGGAGCGCTATTTGAGAAAGACCATGGATGGTTTACTCCAAGGCATGGATATAAGGCTGAATCCCCTGGCAAAGGAGAGGATTTTCTACTACGTAAAAAGGGACTTCATGGGCTATGGCCCGATCCAGGTGATGATGCACGAGTATCAGGTTGAGGACATTTCCTGCGATGGTGTAGGTGTGCCCATCTTCATATACCATAGAAAGTACGGCTCTATAAGGTCCAATGTCAAGTTCAATACAGCTCAGGAATTGGATGGTTTTGTGGTTTGGATGGCGCAAAAATGCGGAAAGCATATCAGCGTGGCAAGCCCTATGTTGGACGCCACCGTTCCAGATGGTTCGAGATTGCAGGAGACTTTGAGCACTCACATCACGAAAAGAGGCTCTTCCTTCACCATCAGGAGATTTAGAGAAAATCCGTTCACATTCGTAGATTTGATAAAATTCAAGACCATGTCCATAGAGATGGTTGTTTATTTATGGCTCGCTATCGAACACGGACAATCCATGCTGATCTGCGGAGGAACAGCAAGCGGGAAGACCACAACATTGAATGCCATCCTCCTGTTCATACCTCCTCAGATGAAGATCGTCACCATCGAGGACACAAGGGAATTGAACCTACCCCACGAAAACTGGGTGCCCACATTGACAAGGAGCGGTTTTGGAGCCAAGAGTCTGATAACTGGAAAAGCTCCAGGCGAGATAGACATGTTCGATCTTTTGACGATGGGTCTGAGGCAGAGGCCACAATATCTGATGGTTGGCGAAGTTAGAGGGGCTGAAGCATACACTGTTTTCCAGGCCATGGCAACAGGTAAAGCATCCTATACAACCTTCCATGCCGAATCAACCCAAGCCATGGTTCACAG
>JAZGAR010000101.1:0-3071 GCA_036475875.1 Thermoplasmata archaeon | reverse complement strand
CGCCACAAGGATAGCTTCCCTATCGGTGGAGCTCGCCCGCACCAAACGCGCCCGCCACAATAAGGTGGAGAACTTCTTTCTGATAAACGATTCCGCCACCATCGCAATAGAGCTCCCTGTTTATCTCCGACCAAAAGAGGCGAGGGCATTCAAATTTCCACTGAAGAAGCCTCTTACCGGTCATATCGATATACTTCAAATGCGCAGGAACAAGATACATATTCTTGACTACAAACCAGATATAACATCCGATAAAATCACCCAAATACAACTCCTTCTTTACGCATTTCTCTTGAGCAAACGCACGAACATCCCGCTCGAAAACTTCACCTGCGCGTATTTCGATGAAAAAAATTATTACCAGTTCAAGCCATTGAATAATTGAGCCAACATTCCAGACCTTTTTTCTCAAACCCAATCAACCAATAGGAAGCAACAACCTCATAATCGATGGTAATAATGGTGAAACTCAGCACATTACCCTTTTATCACCCACTATCCTCAAATCCCTCAAAACCTTTTTCAAAGGCCTTCATATTTATATCGCGGGAGTACGAAGGGGACCTTGAAATGATAACTTCCTCCAAAACTTTCTTTGGCAAAGGTGCAACATCACTTGCGCAAATCGCGCCCAACATGACAACGTTCATTGCAATTGGATTCCCGGCTTCTTTTGCCAGTGATGTGGCATCAAAGTAATGGACCTCCTTGCAATTTTTGCCAATTACATCGACTATCTTCTTGATATCAGGGTAAGAACTTTTTCCCGCAAAAACGCTTACTGGCATCACAGGTCTTGTGTTGAGGATTATGGTGGCCTCAGGGCTCATGAAATGCAAATGTCTTAGGGCCTCGCTGGGCTCGAAGGCTGCCAGCAGTTTTCCACTCCCAAGAGGTATCAAGGGTGTGTAAATACCCTCTCCAAACCGAATATGCGTGGCAACAGCACCTCCGCGCCTGGCCATTCCGTGCTCTTCAAAACCGTAAACCGTATTATCCTGCCTCAATGCAGCATTCATTATAATTTGTCCTGCAAGTATGATTCCCTGTCCACCCACTCCAGCCAATAACATGTCGAAATTCTTTGATACCATGCTATTCTTCCTCACAAAACTTTATGGCGCCTTTTGCACACACCGCATTTTGCATGCACACGCCACAACCATTGCAGAGATTAGGGTCTATTTCCACCTTTTCATCGGCGATGTACATCGCCGGGCAGCCGAATCTATCTATACAGATTCTGCAGTCCTTGCATATCTCATATTCTATCATCACAGGCCGTGTTATCCCTTCTTTTCCCCTTATTCCCCTCAATTCAAGCATTTTGCACAATCCTTGGGCGATGACAACAGCCGTGCCTTCATGTTTTACAGCCTCCTCTATCGCGCTCACCAGTTCATCGATGTTGTAGGTATTTACTCTTCTAACAAAATCCACACCACAGGCTTTTACCATTGATTCAATCGATACCACCTTGGTACTTTCTCCACTGGCTTTAACACCCACACCAGGATGAGGCTGGAAGCCCGTCATTGCAGTTGTCCTGTTATCTAGTATAATCACCGTGATATTCGCATGATTGAAGACGGCATTCAACAGTGGAGGTATACCCGCATGGAAAAATGTCGAGTCTCCGATGGTGCATACAACAGGTTCCTCCACGACCCTAGAAAAACCGCTGGATACGCCGATACTGGCCCCCATACAGAAATTCGTGTCCACAGCCAGAAGAGGTGATTGAAAGCCTAGAGTGTAGCAACCGATATCTGAAGGCTTAATAAAACCCTTGGACTCCTTTTGAGTGCGCTTAAATTTCCTCTCCGCCAATCTAATGGCATAGAAAACCGACCTGTGCCCGCAGCCAGGGCATAGCACCGGTAGGCGAGGCGGTGTTATGGAAGAGACAACACCATGTAATTCCTCTATTTTCGATATGTCAATGGGCATGGGCGTATCAACGAACTTGCAAACCGCTTCCATCACCTTGAAAACCGATAGCTCACCATCCAAAGGAAGTAATTCTTTACCGACTATTGGAATCGAAATACCTTTCTTGTTCGCTTGTGCTCTCACCTGCATTTCCACAAATGGCTCCAACTCCTCCACTACCATAACCTTCTCCACGCTGAAGAGCAGTTTTTCCACAAGTTGAGCAGGTAGAGGATACGGTGTTCCAATTTTCAGCAAATCCACTTCATCGGATATACCCAGTAGGTTGAGCACTTCCTTGACATATCCGTAAGATATACCTGAGGCTATTATTCCGTATTTTGCTCCTTCACCTCCCTCGATACGGTTGTACGGGAGAGCATCGACCGCCTTCGTAATGTCTTCCATCCGGCCGATCAATTCCCGTCTCATCCTTCTCGCGTTCTGAGGAAGATTCACCCATCGATTGGGTATCCTTTCAAAATCCCCTTTTCTTTTCTCTTTTGGTATCTTTTTTAGGGTGATGTCTGCACTCGTATGGGCTATCCTGGTGGTGATTCTCAGCATAATAGGCTGGCCCCATTCCTCGGAGTATTGTAAAGTATTGAAGGCCATATCTTTTGCCTCTCTGGGATCAAAGGGCTCGAATATGGGGAGATAAGCCTCCCTGGCAAAAAAGCGGTTGTCCTGCTCTGTGTGAGAGCTGTGACATCCCACATCATCGGCACAAACCAACACGATTCCGCCTTTTGCACCCATGTATGTGAAGGCCTGAAAAGGCTCTGAGGCTACATTAACACCTACGCCTTTCATCGAGACCATGCTTTTTAACCCTGCGAGAGAAGCTGCTATACTCACTTCAGCAGCGACCTTTTCGTTCACAGACCACTCCACATAAATGTCATGTTCTTTGCTTAGGGCAATAAGCGTGGCCATGATCTCCGATGAGGGAGTGCCTGGATAAGAGGCTGCGACTTGTATACCACCCTCTAAGAAACCTCTGGCTATGGCCTCGTTACCCATGAGAATGACCTTTTTTCCCTGAGAATCCAACAAAACATCGCTTTTGCTCATCGAAACCACGGAATCGATGGCTAATATATTTGCATCTATAATATATTTCTTGATAGATATACTCG
>JAZGAR010000100.1:0-13415 GCA_036475875.1 Thermoplasmata archaeon | reverse complement strand
TCTCCACCAAAATAGATATGAGTCATATCTACACCCGGAGCTCCAACAATCACATCATCGTAATCATCATCGTTCACATCTTTCGCACCTGAAACTGAGAATCCGAATCTATCACCAATGTTTTCTCCGAACATAGTGACGTTTGCATCACCAACATCCATAAAACCGCTCATGAAGTTGGCTCCACAGAAAACATGAGCTACCCCAGTATCGCTGTTGTTCCCTGGCGAGCCGATTATAACATCATCATAATCATCATTGTTCACGTTGCCTGCACCTGAGACGGAAGACCCGAACCCATCACCAGCGTTGCCACCTGCAATTACCACGTCGGCATTGTTGGCATCCAAAGAAGGAGGTAATGGATTGCTGCCGAAGAAGATGTAGACCGCACCTGTATCGCTGTTGTTTCCCGGTGCGCCCACGATCACATCGTCAAAGGCATCGTTATTCATATTTCCAGCGCCTGACACATCCCAGCCGAATCTATCTCCTTGGGCACTACCGTTTATCGTCACATTGGCATCATCAGCTGAAAATGCACCAGTGAACCAAGGCCCTCCAAAGAAAATATAGGCCCTGCCCCTTTCACTATCATTTCCTGGAGCACCAACGATGATGTCATCATAGCCATCCCCGTTCACATCTCCTGCGTAAGACACGTTCTGTCCAAAGAGGTCGTCCTGGCCACTTCCGGATACAGTAACAAGGGAACTTCCACTTCCTAGGGGTTTGAAAAAAATCACTGAGATAGGCATGATGATAAGTATGAAACTTAGGATAAGCGAGCAGTAGATAACAAAGAGGTCATTCCTTTTAATCAATTCAGTCATCTCTCCTATTCCGAATAACGATTTACTTTCAAGGAGGAACCAATACCATCCAACTGATTTTACCAATCATATTACATTGGTATAAATATACTTTTCGTAAAATATGGGACCAGCTACTAGCTATTTTTTGAATGGCCCCTATTATGGTGCCCGTTCTTGCTTAAAAACGACCCCGTTTATAACCAATTACCGCTTAACCTCCCTCAACCTCCTCAATATCGGAATCTCAGCTATCTTCTCCTTGCTCAACTCCTCCCAAATAATACCTTCTGGCTTATCCCTTTTAAGGGCTTTGGTAACCCCATTTGGGGTAATAATAATATCCAAAGGCACATCATGCCTCGTCATTGATATCTCTTCCTCCACTACCTGCAAAGAGTGCACAGTCGTAATCACTGGTGTACCATTACTCACAACACCGAACTCCCTGCCCAGGGCGAACTCCAGGTCTGAGAAGCCTCCACCTTTTCCCACCCTCCCTCCCTTTTCATCAACAGCAACCGAGCCTGCAATGACCAGGTCAACTGACTTCATATGCCCAGGACCTACCTTCTTGCCGTATTTGAAAGCACCCTTTATAGTGGATCCACGTCTTGGATTGCCGAGTATACGACTCTTATGGAGCTCTATAAAACATCGCTCATCCCTAAGACGGGGAACTGCCATGTAAAGAATCTTCCCTTCAGCAAGGGCGTACTCCCGCACAGGTCTTTGGGGACTGTCAGGATTGCATTTTAGCACATCAGCGTTACGCCATAATTCTGTATCCCTTAATGTTCTTGCAGCCCTCTCCGCCCCTTCAAAATTTGGAATCCTGCCGTGCGGTGGAAGAGGGAACCTGGCCACTCCTTCCTTTTCTAGAAGATCCCAGATTCTCTTCCTCAGGGCATCCTTTTCCATGGATATAGGATCATCGGCCATGGTTCTTAAATGGCACCCTTCGTATTAACCTTTTCACCTTTTTCGGACTTAGAGGGACAGGAAAATAACCTTTACTTCGTCCAGCATCAACCCGAAGAACCACGGCTCTAAATGAAAATCTTAAAATATCGGCATATGTATTTCGGGTCTCATGCCCGAACCCGCCATTCGAGTTCGAAATCTAGTCAAGATCTACGGTAATTTACACGCTGTGGACGACATCTCGTTTCTGATTCAAAAAGGTGAGGTCTTTGCATTTCTTGGACCAAACGGAGCAGGCAAGACCACCACAGTCGAGATAATCGAGACGATCCGCACCCCTACCTCTGGCGAGGTGGATATTCTCGGCCTAGACATACGCAAGCATAGGAAGGAGATACTCCAAAGAATAGGCGTATTGCCCCAGGAGTTCAGTTCCTTTGATCGCATCACTGTAAGGGAGACAATGCAGTATTTTTCTAGATTATTCGGCGGGGGAAGAGACATAGACGAGCTGCTTTCGATGGTGGGGCTGGAAGGGGAGAAGGACAAGCTTTACATGAACCTCTCAGGAGGCCTTAAGCAGCGGGTTGGGATCGCTGTTTCCCTGGTCAATAACCCTGAAGTGATTTTTTTGGACGAACCAACCACTGGATTGGACCCAAGAGCAAGGCGGGACACCTGGGAAGTTATCAAAGGTCTGAAGGCTGAAGGGAAGACCGTATTCCTTACCACCCATTACATGGAGGAGGCCGAGGCTCTTGCAGACCAGGTGGCCATTATAGCCAAAGGCAAGATCATAGCTCGGGGCTCGCCTAATGAACTCATTGACGCCCACTGCAAGACGGTTCATGTGACTATACGAGGCGGGGGATATAGAGCGCAGGAGGTTGCTAAGGAGATGGAACTTCCATCCGAGGCCCCTGGAAATGGCGATATCATCATAGATGTAAATAACAGCGACCAAGTACTTTCGATTCTAAACAGACTCAGAGAGAGGGGGGTAAGATACGAAGGATTGGACGTGAGGAAAGCCAATCTAGAGGAGGTGTTCTTGGCACTGACAGGAAAGTCACTTTCTATAGAGGGGGATGCAAAATGAATCTAGGACGAGTGGCCGCCAACTTGACGGTTGATATGAAGGAATTCGTTCGTAACAAGGCTGCGGTTTTCTGGACCCTGATGTTCCCCGTGCTTTTAATACTTCTCTTTGGCTTCATCTTCACTGGTGAAGGAGAGACAACATACGATCTACCTGTCCAGAATAAGGATGGAGGTTTTTGGTCCACAAACTTAACAGAAACCCTGAACAACACAGGCCTGTTCGATGTTCGAATGGTGGATCCATCTGCCGATCCAGTTGAGTACATTCTGGAGAACGATGCAAACATGATTCTCATCATCCCAGAGAACTACTCCATAGAAATAGATCAGATATTGTTGGCAAGAGTTATGGGTCAGGATTTGAACACCACAGCCAACCTCACCATAAAGTACGACCCCGCAGTTTCCACCACAGCTCAAAAAATGGGGGTATTGAACTCCATGATCCAGGGACTTAACAAGGCCCTTTCTGGTGCCCAGGATACTGTGGGCATTCAAGCGCAAACCGTTTTGTCGGACCAATTTGAATTCATAGATTTCTTTGCCCCAGGAATCATTGCCATGGCCGTGATGAGCACGAGTCTTTTTGGAACCATTACCGTAAACACTGAGTTACGACAAAAGGGCGTGCTGAGAAAACTGGCCACAACCCCTTTGGCACGGAGCGAGTGGCTGCTGTCCAATATATTGTATCAACTGGTTATGTCCCTTATTGCCACAATCGCGATTCTGTTTGTGGGAATCGTGGTATTCGGATTACAGTTCCAGTTGAACTTCTTCCTGGCACTGTTCATTATTTTGGATGTCTTCGCCTTCTCCGGGGTCGGGATGTTGATAACGAGGTTCGTGAAAGAGGCGCAGAGCGCAGAAGCTGCCGCAAATGCGGTGATGTTCCCAATGATGTTCCTGGCTGGAACCTTCTTTCCGCTGGAAATGATGCCCGATTTCCTCCAGCAAATCGCAAAGGTTCTCCCGCTTTACTACGTGAATGAGGGACTTAGAAGCTCCATGATAACACTGAACTTCAGCCAGGCTTGGTTTTATGCTGCGGTAATAGGGGTGTTCGGCATGGTGATTTTCATATTGGGCATGTTTCTCACGTCCTGGAAAGAAGAGTGAATTGCTTCCAAATCAAGAATCTCAACCTTCCCCGCGCCACAAAGGATGTGATGCAATCAACTTCTTCTTCTGCACATCCCAGGAGTAGAGCTCTTCGAACTTGGTTCTGCCGTTCTCCCCTTTCTTTTTGGCTTCGACAGGATTATCATAAAAATTCCTTATCGCCTGGGCAATTTTTCCAATATTCATGGGATCCACAGCAAGACCGCAATCGCTTTCCTCCACCACGATTCTCCTCATATTCGGAAAATCGCTCACGAGCATGGGCACGGACAAGGCCATGTAGTCAAACAACTTGTTCGGAACTCTAGCCACCTGGTTTGGGTTCAAAGGCTGGAACAATGCTGTGCCCAAATCAAAGGTTGCGGTGTATTTTAACAGGGCATCGCTTTGTACCCTTCCTGTCATGATCACCCTGTCCTGAACCTCTTTTTCTATCGCGTATCTCTTTACCTTCTTTAGGTCCTCCTCCCTTCCACTTCCCCCTACAACCAGGAATTTGACATTCTCTGGCAGATTTTTCAAACAATCTATCACCTGCTGCGCCCCGTTTTCCAGACTTACACTTCCTGCAAAGCCCACGACAAAATCGCTCTCTTCCAAGCCCAATTGTTTTTTCATTCCCACTATCTCTGCCTCGGCGATACTTGGCACCGCATCAATACTCTTGGAATTGTAAAGCGTGGTTGCAAAAAAGCCCATGCCTTTGAATTTCTCTGTCAGGTCGTCTCCGTATGTGTAGCTGTGGGTGACATGCCTCAAAAGCCTTTTTTCCAAAAAATCAAAAAATCTCGCTTCAAATCTGCTGTTCTCTGCCACCATGGCAGGCCAGTTCTCATGTGCATCGTAGAATAGGGGCACTTTAAGGGTCTTCTTCGCCTTAACCCCGGCATTAAGTATCTCCAGGTCATGACATACTATGGCATCAGGTTTTAGTTCCATGACTTTTCTTGACATTCCCCTTAGAGCTTTGCGGTAAATAAACAACCTCTTCAAGAACCCTTTCTTTGGTGGCTGCAAAAGGAACCTATGCACCTTGATGCCATCTCTTTCCTCAGTAGGTGGAAGGTCCGATGCTTCTTTAATCCACGAGACCACAGAGATGTCGTAACCTTTCTCTTTTAGAATCTGTATCTCCCTCATCGCCCGCACCACAGGCCAAGGCGTGAAGAGATCAGAATGCATGACAAAGCACACTTTTTTCATGTTCGTTTACCTCTTATCACTGTAACAGGGACGAATAACCTCGCTCCAAATGAATCTCGTGTTCCTTTATTACACTTTCTATAACCATTCACTTTCACTTCAAGATTGCACCCTCAGAATCACAACATTTTTAATGCACTTGTTCTTTAACCAAAAAGCATGGCCCATTTGGATTTCTTCTTCAACCCAAAATCAATCGCTGTCTTAGGCGCTTCAGGAAAACCGGGTAAGATAGGTTATGAGGTGGTGAAAAGCATAATCGATGCAGGTTATGAACATGAAATCTATCCTATAAACATATACTCCCATGAGATTCTGGGTCTAAAGACCTATAAAAGCATACTGGATGCGCCTGGCAATGTGGATTTGGCTGTGTATGCACTACCAGCTAAATTAGCACCTCAAACGGTTGAGGAATGCAGCAGAAAGGGAGTGAAGGGCATAATCATCATATCAGGTGGATTCAAGGAACTAGGGGGAGAGGGAGCCAAGTTGGAGAGGCAAACGGTGGATAATGCCAAAAAACACGATATCAGGATAATAGGTCCCAACTGCGTGGGAGTGCTCAACCTGAATGCAAAATTCGACACTTTCTTTCAGCCGAAATATGCCATGTCCAGGCCAAAAAGTGGTAACATCAGTGTTTTGACGCAGTCAGGCACCTTCGGCCTGAGCATACTCGAATGGCTTGCAAATGAGAATTTAGGGGTGAGCAAATTCGCAAGCTACGGTAACAAGGCAGATGTGGATGAACTGGATATGCTCAGATACCTTGAGAACGATCCCGAAACACAGTTCATAGCCCTTTACGTGGAAGGCCTGAGCAATGGAAGGGAGTTTATGGAGCTTGCCAAGAAAATCGGGAGGAAAAAACCTCTGGTTATGCTAAAGGCGGGTAGAACCTCCAAAGGTGCAAAAGTAGCTAAAAGCCATACAGGCTCACTGGCTGGAAACGATGCTGTTTTTGAGGGGGCAATGAGACAATGCGGTGTTGTGATGGTGGAGGATGTGGACGAGATGGTTGATGTTGTTAAGATCCTTTCAATGCAACCCCTTCCAAAGGACAATGCCATTGCCATGGTCACGAATGGGATGGGACCGTGCGTTGTGGCAACTGATGAGATCGAAGTTACAAGAAACTTAAGGCTCTCTGTTCTAAGGGAAGAGAGCATACAAAAGCTGAAAGAATCCCTGCCTGATTTCTGCGTTTTCTCAAACCCGCTTGACATTACGGGCAGCGCAACAGCAGACTGGTACAAGCACTCCCTAGATGTTTTGAAAGAAGACGAAGATGTTCACATACTCATGCCTTTCTTCGTATTCCAGGACGGACCCCTGGCTCAAACGGTAGAAGAACTGCATCCCATAATGAAAGAAATCAATGATTCCAGGAAGACCATGGTCTGTGTCGCAACAGGAGGAGAATTCACAAAAAAGCAGGTGGATAGCCTTTCGGACAGCGGTATACCTTGCATTCCCACCCCAAAAAGAGCCGTGAAAGCCTTAGACAAAATTTCTTGGTATGCTAACTATTTGAGAGAGACCTCATAAGATCTGTCCTCCAACTTGAACTGCCTTACCTCGACTTCGCTCTGGCTCAAAATCTCTTGGGCAAGGTCGTCGAAATAGTCGTTGTCATAAATTATCTCCAAGATATTGGCGTTTATCAATAGTTTGGTACACACAACACATGGACGGTTGGTCGTGTAGATCTTTCCATCCTTTATGCTGGTGCCGAAAACAGCGGCCTGGATGATGGTGTTCTGCTCTGCATGAACACCTCTGCACAGTTCGTGTCTTTCGCCTGAAGGCACATCCAAATTCTCCCTGAGGCAGCCAACTTCATCGCAATGCGGCAGTCCTTTCGGCGCCCCGTTGTAGCCAGTGGAAAGCACCCTTTTGTCCTTGACTATCACCGCCCCCACCTTTCGTCTCAGGCAGGTGGATCTAGAGGCCGCAAGATGCGCCATCCTCATGAAATATTCATCCACGCTCGGCCTTTTATTCTTCGCCATGAACACACCAAAATTTTCATGGAAATAGCGTTAGCTGTTTATCTTTGTTTTGGGTCCTTCTGATAAATGGGATAAATAGACACCTACTCGGCCATCTCCTTTTTGAGGGTTGCGCCCAACCTCTTTATTCCCTCTTTCAACTTTTCATCCGACGAATGTGAGAAGTTCAACCGCATATGATTCTTTCCGCTTCCATCAGGATAGAACGCCGAGCCTATTACGAAGGCAACATTATCCTCCTTTAGAGCCCTCATCAATATGAGTTTCGAATCCATGTACTCTGGCATGGTAACCCAAGTGAACATCCCGCCTTCTGGCTTCGTCCATGTCATGCCTTCAGGGAAATACTCCTCCATGGCCTTCATCATTATGTCCTTCTTTCTTTTATACATAGCCTTTATATTCTCTATATGTGGCTTTAAATGTCCTCTATTCAGAAATTCATAGGCTATGTACTGCGAAAATGTGGTGGAACATAGGTCTGCGGATTGCTTTGCGATGGCGAACTTCCTTGAGAGATTTTTAGGCGAGTGAATCCACGCCACTCTCAGCCCGGGAGAGAGCAGTTTGGACAACGTTCCCAGAAATATCACTCTTCCTTCATAATCAAAGTATTTTACAGGTTTCACATCTTCTCCTTCAAAACGCAGCCTGCTGTAGGGGTCATCCTCCAGAATGAGCACATCGTAATCGATTGCCAACTCAAGCATCTCCTCCCTACGCCTCTCCGTCATCGTGACTCCAGCAGGATTTTGGAATGTGGGTACCACGTATATGAGCTTCGGTTTTTTGCCCTCCGCCTTCAACTCAGAGAGCTTCTCGCTCAGCGACTCTATAACCAAACCCTTATCGTCCTGTGCCACCGTGTCTATCGCGGCTTGAAACGATCTGAAGGCTCCTAGTCCGCCAACATACGATGGTGCAGTTGTCAACACCAGGTCGCCTGGATTCAGTAGGACCATGCTGATCAGTGAAAGTGCCTGCTGCGAACCTGTGGTGACTATGAGGTTATCAACATCTCCACCCACCTCAAGCTCGTCTTTCATGTAATCAAGGAGGGCCATACGAAGGGGCCTTATCCCTTCCGTTGCCGAGTACTGCAGGCAATTATGAGATTCGTTCTTCAGAATATCAATGCATATCTCTGCGATCTCCTCGGCAGGAAAGGCTTTTGGATTGGGTAAACCCCCCGCCAAGGATATGATCCCCGGGCGTTGAGTCAATTCCAAGAGCTCTCTTATGTCGGAGGCCTTCATCCCGCTTGCCCTATCGGAGAAGAATCTGCTCATGTCTTCTTCCAACTCGACCACCAAAGGGGTTATAGAAGAGCTGATATTAATAGTCTTATTAGAAAATATCAAATAAGTTGAATGCTATAACGAAACCCCTGTTTATACTTTTACCCCTGTTTGGCTAGCAATGCATTGTAAGGTAAGGTCTGCGGATATTAACACCGTTATTAAACGAAGAGGGGGGAAGAGAAACTAAGGTAGGGAGAAACATGAAAAGGAAATTGCTTAAGAAAGGCAAGGTAAAAGAGGTTTACGATCTTGGCGATGACAAACTGGAATTCATGTTCACAGACCAAATCTCGGTCTTCGACAAGGTGATTCCCACTGAAGTTCCAAATAAGGGTGAGACCTTGTGCAGGACGAGCGGGCATTGGTTTGAGGTTGCAAAGTCTATGGATATAAATACACATTTTCAGGGCATTGCAGGACCGAATTTGATGCACGTGAAAAAGGTGAATGTGATTTCTGATTATGCCAAACTCACTCCAACAATGACAAACTATCTCATACCTCTGGAGTTCATATGCAGGCACTATGTCGCAGGCTCCTTGATGGACAGGCTGAAGAAAAAAGATGTGAAGCCAGAGCAAGTGGGATTTTTAGAAGGGCATGACCCTGTGTACGGAGAGAAACTGCCTGAGCCCTTCTTTGAGACGACCACAAAGCTCGAGGCCTTTGACAGGAAGCTGAGCATTGACGAGGCCATGGAAATTGCAGGACTGACCAGGGAGGAGCTCCAGGAAATTAAAGATACTGTCCTGAGATTGGATGATAGAATTGGCCAGGAGGTACGAAAAAGAGGTCTCATCCATGTGGATGGTAAGAAGGAATTCGCCTTCGATTCTGATAGAAACCTCATGCTCATCGATACTTTCGGCACGGCAGATGAGGATCGATTCTGGGATGCCGAGAATTACGAGCAAGGAAAGTTCGTGGAAATGAGCAAGGAGTTCGTAAGGCAGCATTACAGGAGCACGAGCTACTTGGAAAGACTGGAAGAGGCCAGGAAGAAAAACAATGCGGAGCCTGACATCCCACCTTTGTCTGAGGACATAACCAAACAGGTGAGTGAGCTTTATATTGATTTATTTGAGAGGTTGACTGGGGAGAGGTTCAGGTAGTTGTGGTGAGCTTATTCACACTGATTTGTTAATAGTTTTGTTTCAAAAGGTATTAGATATGTAATCTAGCGCAGATTCGAAAACCGCCTTCCCGTCACCCACCCAATCGTGTTCATTCTCCCTCATCCAATCTGGATGCGTATATCTATAAAAAACCCTCTCTGGATGCGGCATCATACCAAAGACATTACCTTCCTCGTTACAGATTCCAGCTATGTTATATAACGAGCCATTGGGATTCCATGGATAGCCTGCGTACTCGCCATTCTCATCCACATACCGAAATACAATTTGATCATTGTCTATCAATTGTTTTAATAATTCATCCTCTTTTTCCGAAGGAAACAAAAACTTGCCCTCTGCATGTGCGCATGGTGCCAAAACCACTTTCTCCTTTGGGATATTTTTCGTAAAAACACACCTGCCAGAGTTCTCGTGCTTCAACAAAGCCGGTCTGCATTCGAACCTATCAGATTCATTGGTTGCCAAAACCGCTTCGGGATGCGCGCTTATGGTTTTTCCAAAGCCTGGAAGCAGTCCCAGCTCCACAAGGATCTGAAATCCATTGCATATTCCCCCAATTGCATACCCTCCTTCCACAAACTCCACAAGCTGATCCTCCAGCTTGCTTTTCATCCTAGCCGCGAAAATCGCTCCGGCCCTGATATAATCCCCTGCCGAAAAGCCTCCTGGTATCATGAGAATCTGATAATCAGAGAGTTTCTTCTTCTCGGAATCCCGAACATCCGATGATGTAAGCTGCTTCAGATGAACCATCTCAGGATCGGCACCAAGTCTTTTAAAAGAATCGAACATTTCCTGCTCGCAGTTAGTGCCTTCGATTCGTAATATACAAACCTTGATATCCTCAACGTTCATGATATCATCCCATTAATTTCCAAAGGGTCTCTTGCCAAGTGCTTTTGATTTCTTTTAAATCCAAATCAATCAACGTTTTGTAATCATCCATAATTTTCAGTTTCGTTCCTCCAACCTTTCCGATCTTATGAAAGGGGACTGTAATGGTCTTCTCAAATTCTGAATCCATTCCTGCCTTAACCTCCACAAGCCAACGAGTATTGGATTCGGAGAACAGCTTGAAATCACCCCGCAGTTCCTCAATATACGTTAAATCGATTTCTGCTCCTATGTCCCCTCCTATGCACATTTCAGAAATGCAAACTCCTAAGCCACCATCCGATATATCATGGCATGCAGAAACAAAACCTGATTCAATTGCCAAAAGTACCGCATCCAGGCTTCTTTTTAACATATCAAAATCCACTTTTGGAACCTGGGCACTTTTTCCACCCACAAGTTCAAGATATGCCGAACCTCCTAGTTCTGCCTTTGTTTTGCCAACAAGATAAATGGAATTCCCTTCCTTTTTAAAATCCACTGTAACACATTTTCTTATATCATCTACAATTCCAACCCCCAAAATCGTTGGTGTGGGGGGAACCGAGCTTGTTTTGGATTCATTGTAAAAGCTGACATTACCAGAAACATAGGGTATGCCCAGGGATTTTGCACAGTCTCCCAGACCCCGAGCAGCTTCATAAAAATCCCCGAGCTGAGCAGGTTTTTCAGGGTTTCCGAAATTCAAGCAGTCAGCAAATGAATGGGGTCTTGCCCCAACTGCCACAAGATTTCGGCATGTTTCATCAATTATGGAACACGCACCCCAGTACGGATCGATTTCCATTAATTGCGGGTTCACATCGCAGGATAATGCCAAGCCCCGAAATGTGTGTTCAAGGGGTTTTAGAACCGAAGCATCCCCGTGGCTTTCCGAGCCGATTTTTCCCTGAAGCGGTTTTACCACAGTGTTTCCCCTAACCTCATGATCGTACAACCTGATTACCCATCCCTTGTTCGCAATATTCTGTGAGGACAGAAGTTGCAGCAGTGAATCTCCGTAATTTTCAAATTCCGGGGGAATGGCCTCCTCGATTTTTTCTTCGACCTTTTGAATTTCATAAGGACGGCAGTAGCTGGGACCACCAGTTAAAAATTCCAAGTCCATTTCAAATATCTTCTCCTCACCCCAAAATACTCTCAGGGTTTTTTCTGTGATGACCTTACCTATGACATTGGCCTCCACATCCCATTTCTTGCAGATGTATAGCACTTCATCAAGGTTCTCGGGCTTTACTGCAAACATCATCCTTTCCTGGGATTCGGAAACCCATATCTCCCATGGTGCCATGTCCTCTTCCTTTAAAGGAGCCTTTTCAAGCTGAACCTCTGCGCCAAACCCTGCTGCTAGGGCCATCTCCCCTACAACACATGATAGTCCACCGCCGCCCAGATCCTTCATGCCGTCTAGAAGCCCTTTTTCATTTGCTTCGAGGCAGACATGAATCGTGGGCTCTTTTGTAATTGGATCCCCCAGCTGCACCGCGCCTCTTGATTCGGTTTCAGAGGATTCGGTAAGCTCCTGGGAAGCAAAGGTCACTCCATGGATTCCGTCCCTTCCCGTTCTACCTCCCAAGAGCACATAGAGATTGCCCGGCTCCTTTACCCTGCTCCTAATGATGTTTTCCTTTTTTGCAATGCCCACGCATCCTACATTGACGATACAGTTGCCAACATAACCTTCATGGAAATACACCATGCCTGTTGTGGTTGGTATACCTATCCTGTTTCCGTAGTCACGGATTCCTGCAACAACGCCAGAGAAAAGATATTTTGGATGCTTCACTCCCTTGGCCAATTTTTCGTATGGATAATCGAGAGGACCAAAGAATAAGGGGTCGATTAAAGCTATGGGTTGAGCACCCATGCACACCACATCCCGAACTATACCCCCAATACCTGTGGCTGCTCCCCCGTAAGGCTCTATGGCAGAAGGATGGTTGTGGCTCTCCAATGCAACAACATAGGCATGCTCAGAATCGAATTCCACGACTCCGGCATCCTCAGAAATCACGAGTATGTTCTGCGGTGCATCGATACCGAACACATGCTCCTTCAAAATAACCTTCGAGGATTTGTAGCAGCAGTGCTCAGACCAAGCCTGGCCTAATGCTTCGAGCTCGATATCTGTGGGGTTTCTATCTTTTTTCTTGAAATGATCTCTAATCCTCTGCATTTCATCAAGGGAAAGACCGATCCCGGTTTCGAGACTGAGGGCATTTAGATCCTCATCACTTGCATGCTCCAAATCTATTTCATAGACTGGCACATCCAAATCCCTTTTTATGAACAATCTTTTGTAGTCCTCTCCACTCATGCCCTTCCACCTCATGAAAAGGTAATAGAATAATCGTGAATTACAGGGTTTGCAAGGAGTTTTTCACACATCTCTTCAACCTTTTGCCTTGCCTCCTCCTTGTTCTCAATACCAAGATGAATTTCGAACACCTTAACTGACTTCACGTCCCCAACCTCGAAACCAAGAAGCTCCAGGGTCTTTTTGGTGTTCGCTCCCTCTGGGTCTGCGACTCCTTTCTTCAACTTGATCTTAACCTCAGCCACTACCATTGACACTCCCTCCGAGTTCTGAATTTACAGCCAAACATCGAACAACATCTTACGCCCCACCCCTTGTCAAAAAGTGTAAGGCTCGTCACGAAACCCGAAATGAAATATGAATACTTAAGGTATTTGGAGGGGGACAGGAGGGTATACCTCCAAGAATCCTACACCTTCTAAATAGGAATCGCATCCTTCTTGTGGATGAAGAACCTTTCTCCGCAATTCTTGCATCTGAACTCCACAAATTTTTCCCGGTTTATTGCTGAAATGAACCCGTACTTCTTGCATTTCGGGCATTCGTCAAATACCTCATCTTTAGGATTTATAATATAGAGCCATTTTAAA
>JAZGAR010000099.1:0-2764 GCA_036475875.1 Thermoplasmata archaeon | reverse complement strand
TCCGAAAAACTTTCCAATGGTGGTATTAATCGTTAATAAAATCTTGATGATCGTGGGTTTTGACTATGGCACGAAACCTGAAAAACACGGTACTTCAAATAACCCACTACATATTAAAAAACATCCGTAATTGAGAGAATTTTAATGAAAACTCATAGCCTAATTTTGTACAATCTCTTCTGACAAAACAAATCGAAACATAGCCAAATCGAGGAAGAAAACCCTTTGGGAACAGCTAAAGGCTCATACATTGTATTAAAGATACAAAAGTTTATGGGCCTTTTTCATTTTGGATAATTGGAGGATTTTCTAATGGACAGAAAACCGACTTATGAAGAATTGGAACAAAGGGTCAAGGAGTTAGAAAAGAAAGCCGTTGAGCGCAAGCGGGCCGAGGAGGCGCTACGGGAGAGCGAAGAGAAGTATCGCTCCCTGGTGGAGTCTACCGAAGATTCCATATACTTGGTAGACAGGAATCGCAGGTATCTGTTTGTGAACAAAAAACATCTATCACGCTTTGCCTTGCCAATAGGCAAAGTCATAGGCAGGGCATACAGTGACTTCCATTCCGAAGAGGAAACGAAAGGGTTTGAAGAGAAGGTAAAAGAGGTATTCGAAACCGGCAAATCGCTATCCCATGAGTATAGAAGCCAAAGAGACGGTGGATATTTCCTCCGAACGTTAAGTCCTGTTAAAGAACCAGACGGAGAAACAACAGCTGTGACTGTGGTTTCAAAAAACATCTCCGAGCGGAAGCGGGCAGAGGAAGCTTTCAGACAGGCGGCTGCTCTCAAGACATTAACCACTGTCTTAGAAAACTTTATAGGTGACTCCTTGGGCAACCTGCTCTTCGTTGTCTATGGTCAGCTTGGCCTGTGTGGACTTAACGACAATATTGCCCAAATAAGGAGCAATATTAGTGCCGCAACCCAAGGGCTTAACGAACTCATACAAGGCACCCAAGCATACCAAGAGTTCTCCTCACTGACAGAGGGCTCATTAGGAGACATCAGCTCTGTAGCTCTTGGTCCTATCCTGGAGCCTTTTCTCTCAGGGAAGCCATTGCAGACATATCAAAAGAAAAGGTTTCCGATAAACCCCAAGGTAAAGTTGCGATTCGTCTATGATCCAGAGCAGCAAGGAGCGCTGAGCTGGGAAGAGTTACCCCCTGTGTCAGGCAGCAAACGTGCAATAGCAACAGCGCTACAAGAGACCCTAATTAATGCAGTAGAATCCTATGATCCAGGAAAAGGTGGACATGTGATGGTATCGGCGAAAAAGGAAGATCATAACTTAATATTAGAAATCGCAGATAAGGGTAGAGGAATGAGCAATGAGGACAGGGACAAATGCCAGCTACCTTTTTTCAAGATTCTTGGTATGAAAGGGTCGGCACGACTTGGGCTCGGGGCGTATATTGCACGTCAGTCAGCAGAATACTGTGGAGGAGACATACACATTGAGAGCAGAGAGGGCGTTGGCACAACGGCATCAATCTTACTGAAAGTAAGTGATCAGGTCCCCTAAACAAAAAGTCGTCATAGCAAGCGGCTACAGCATATGGGCACACAAATCTACTGTTAAATGTCTGGCATCTGGCCCGAAACTTATGCTTACTGCTGAGACTGTCGAAAAAGTCCAAATATTGCCTTTTATCGACATTCACCTATAGTAAAATCGACCACTTACAAGGCCCAAAATATTTGTTTTAGGCTTTTTCGACAGTCTCGCTATAATTGTGCAAAATTGAAAGCCCACAATTTTTCAGTTTACCAAAACAAGTCTATACTTTTCCCACCTGAAAAATATAATGGAGCCAAGGTGGACCTTCCCGTAATCTCACCCGCTATCATTTCCTTGGATTTATTAGGATTTGGCCATAACTTCATGGAAAAGAGCTGGAGAGATAAGGTGCCGGATTAAGCCGTAACATACAATAACAAATACTCTTTAACTTACTGTAACCTCCTTCAAAATTGAGAGATTATCCAATACCTTTCCTGCCCCTAAGACAACTGTGGTGAGTGGGTCATCTGTGATAGTCATAGGCAGCCGTGTCTCCTCTCGCAGCAATACATCAAGATTCTTTAAAAGGGCCCCTCCGCCAGTTAACACTATCCCCTTATCTACCACATCAGCAGACAGCTCTGGTGGCATTTGCTCCAGGGCAATCCTCACCGTTTCAACAATGGCCCTTACCTGCTCATATATGGCCTTTCTAACCTCCGCTGAATCTGTGGTAAGTATCTTTGGTATGCCCGTGACAAGGTCCCTGCCCTTGACCTCTATACACTCTGGTTCATCCGTTGGATAAGCATTTCCGATAGTCACCTTGATCAGTTCCGCAGTTTGAAGACCAATCAAAAGATTATATTTTCTTTTAATGTGCTGAAGGATAGCCTCATCCATCTTATCGCCGCCCACCCTTACCGAACGTGAATAGACAGTTCCTGCAAGGGAAATAACAGCCACCTCTGTGGTTCCTCCGCCTATATCAACTACCATATTGCTCGTGGGCTCAGTTATAGGTAAATCTGCCCCTATAGCGGCAGCCATGGGTTCCTCAATCAAAAAAACGTCCCTGGCCCCGGCAGACTCTGCAGACTCCCGCACTGCTCTCTTTTCAACCTCAGTTGCGCCCGATGGAATAGATATGATTATCCGGGGCCTGACAAGAGATCTTCTGTTGTGAACCTTTCTGATGAAATATCTGAGCATAGTCTCGGTAATATCGAAATCAGCAATGACCCCATCCTTCATAGGC
>JAZGAR010000098.1:0-2636 GCA_036475875.1 Thermoplasmata archaeon | reverse complement strand
AACACCGACCTCGAACCGATTCACGCAGTCTCGGTAGAAACTCAATGTATTCTCCCTTAGGTAAATGTATACGTGGAAACCGTCGAAGACGTTGAGATACTCTACGTCAGCTGTGTCTCCGATTACTACGATGGATCCGACGTTCTCCTCCACTAGGCTTCTGACGTCAAGCCAGAAACCAGGATCTCTGCTGTAAGCAGGGACGGCATATACGAAGATTACGGGCTTTCCCGATATTTTAAGGAAGGCAGGGTGATCCGAGTACGATTCAACTAAATAGGTGAGCTCGTTCACGATTTCATCCTTCGATAGGTCTCTTACGGACTCGTAGTAGAAGGTGATGTTTAGCTCCATTTGCTCAGCCAGCTTAAGTATTTTGTCGACGGGTTTCTCCTCGAAAGACTCTATTCCCCACCAAGAGACGATGAAGGCGTCTATGCCGGCTTGCTTGGCAATCGCCATGTGGGAGCGAATCACGTTCTCGTCATTAGAGTCGTAGGCTCCGTGCAGCGGGTAGTGAGCAGAATCGAATATCGAGTCATCCGTGACATTCGTCCAGTGGGACCATCGACCAGAAGGACCGTAGGGGCTCGCATACCAAGGATAGTAGAAGGATAGAACCTTTCCTTTCAAATCCTTAAGGGTTTCCTCCAGCATTAAAGTGCCGGCGGGCTCGGTGTACAGTGACGCAATATCTAACTCGAAATCTTGAAACATGCTATTAGAGCTGAACTCGGTTATGTCAGAGAAACTGCCCGTAGAAGCATCGTATACTGTTAACTCGACGTTCGCTGACCCGATCGCGCCTTTCTCTATCACGACCTGGGCTGTCTCGTTCCCCTTGATGACCAGAGCCTCAACTTCGAGGACGACTTTGACTGTATCCAGAGATTTCTGGGTGATCCATACTGTCAGACCCTTCACATCGAGGTTTTTGATAGCGTCAGCGCCCTCCACGACAGTATATCTCATATCGATAACTTGGGGTCCCTGGATCCATTTGATGTCCTGCCAGTCACTTGTCACTTCGATTACCTCTTTGACGATATAGTATTCCTGAATCCCTTCGACGAAAGAGTCGGAGGCTCCTTCAACTTTATCGAGTCCGGAAATAGAAAGGTAAATGGCCAGAAGGCTCAAGATGAAGAGAACTTTGAACCTCATTTTCCCAACTATAAGCATATTGTCTTCTAGGTTTTTATGTTTTCATGCGCGCGCGCGGATGATGTCTTAAGGAAATGGAATGAGATCTTGAATATCTCAAGATTTCCTTGATTCTTCTGAGGATTTTGAGTATTTTAGGGAGTTGAGGTGGGTCAAATAACGTCATTTTACCCTGCAATATCTTACAACAGAGATCTAACTGTGGAGATGATTCCTCCCCTTTTTCCTCAACAATCTTAGCTAATTTGAAGGAGAATACTCAAATTTATCACAAGAATCCAAGGTTGAATCTCAAAATCCTTAGGTTGGGTCAAGTATCCTGGATGGAGCGTGCGCTCCGAGGACCATTCTAATTGCCTTCACGCGCATCCAGCAAATTTTCTTCTTGGTTTTCTTGCACGTCTGCGGCCGTTCGGTGGCAATTGCGTTAGAATTATGCTTGATGATCATGCATGGGTGATGATCAATAAGAGATATACAGAATATAGATTGGTTATCTTTATATCTGTTGAAACAAACACATGTTCTCGCCCCGTTGGGGCTCTGTAATGTGAGGGGTTGAAGTTTCATGGATAAGGATCAGGGATTGGGCTGGCTCATCTTGGTGTGCAGCGTTCTGGGGATCGCGCTCTATTATTATCTGGTTTTCATGTCGGCTTGGTCGCTTTTGACGATTCAGGTTTCGGCCTTTTTAGCCGTGGGTATGATGTTGCTCATATTTGCCTGGATAGGTTATACACTTGCGACCACGCCCCCTCCGATGCCGTTGGAGGATTTCGATGCGATGGATCAGGATGCGGTTATGGCTGAAGTGCAGCCTGGGGAAAAGGCGGACGCTCAGTAGCCCTCCGATTTCTTCGTTTCTTGTTCTTTCTTATTTCTATATGTTCAGTCTTTAATTTCCTCTGCCTTCTGTGATTTCATGGGTTTCGGTGGGGGATTGTCAAAATGCTTATGATTTGCCCTATTTTTCGAGGGTGATGTGCGCGTTATTTCTTGACTGGTTGAGGAATTATTCTCTTTTACTAAATTGTTTAAGAAAAAGGTGATAATTCCTTTTTTTAGCAACTGTTATATAGGGTAAAGTATGGAACGATACTTCATTGGAAATCGGAGCGTTCGATGGTCCTCGAGAATTTTAACAGGTGGCTGAAGGGCTCGTTTATTTGTGAGCGATGTGGCAGAACGTTTTATCTCATGACTTTTGGTTGCGGCACCATTCGTTGCTCCGGATGTTTTGAGGGGGGCGGCTCTTTTTTATGCTTCGATGAGGGTTATTGGCTCAATAGGCTGGTGAACTACTTCACTGCACGCAGAGAAGCTTCTTGTTTCACTGGATAGGCTTGCATTATCTCCGAGTATAGTGTTGTGGCCTTTTCCTGGCTTGGCCTAGATTCAGCTGCGTGGGGGGTTTTGTTTCTTGGAGAGTCTGGTTAGCTGTGTACTCCAGGACTTGGGATAGTATGGTTGTA
>JAZGAR010000097.1:0-6103 GCA_036475875.1 Thermoplasmata archaeon | reverse complement strand
CGCTAAAAACCCTATATGTCAAGGGACATAGGTATGAATGACCTCGGTTCCCATGTTTTTACAGGATTTGAAGCTAGAGGTAAGGCAAATTTCAGAGGCTTTTATATCTGCTTCCCTCCTATCAACTTCCCTCCTACAATTATAAAACAAATGGATCGGATGGGATTTGAATCCCTAGCCTATCATCTTGTTATTTGGGCACGAACCATGTAATTTTCACCAAAGAATGAATCCAATATCCCTTACCGATTATGAAATTGTCAGACCCGTCCAATTCCTTCCACTGCTTGACTTTGGCATCATAGGTCCAAATCGAATCGATATCTGTTCCAAAATCTAGACCGTTCAAAGCCTCGGTTCTTGTCCTGTTTCTCAAGGAGGGATAGCCCACGAGATTCCAGCCTGGGTAAAGAGTGATGGTCTGATTTTCAGAAAAGGGACTGCCTGTCCATTGCAATAAAACGCCTCCTGGCTCAGTAATATGAACCCAGAAGCCCATTGTGTGATTGATATGATTTAAATCGTTCAGATGAGAGGGTTTTGAGGTTTGATTGTGTTTCCAAGGATCATTCGAATCCAATATATTATAGTACTGGATGGCATCAAAATACCCTGCAATCGAAGATAGTGAGCTCAGGATTGAGGTATCTGATCGATTGAGAGGTATAGATATCAGGTTCCACCCGGAATAAAGAGGTAAATCAAAAGTTAGTTTCTTGATAAGAACAATGGTAACTATGCTACCCCAATTGCCTGCCTCATCCAAACCCCGAACGAATATTGTATGGCTGCCCTCAGGCCATGAAGATATGTCGATTACTTTTTGTATCGTTTCTGTGGGTGAGTCGAACAATCCGTCCTCTGGTTCCATGTTGAACCAGGAATTTAAAATAGGATCATAGTACCTGGCAATGGTTATATTTGAGCCACCTGTGGAATCGTCAGCTATTATGGCCGAAAGGGTCACCTCTGATGCTCCGTATGTCGGGTTGGGTGTAACCTGCAAATTGGAGCATATTGGACCCTGTGTATCTCCAACGGTGTTATAAGCTATGGTAATACGTGGTGCGAATTCAATGCCCCAACTTTCATTTCCATTCCCGGTATCCCAGACAAATAGGTAATTGCCAGATTGCGGACCGTCAAGTCTAAAAGAAATCTTATTGTTCAAAAGATGATTCTTGAGGGCTGAAAACTGGTCGCTTCTATAGGTAAATGTATTCCATTGGCTTGCTTGCAGATCCCAGTCTTGCATTGTTGGCTGTATGGTGTCTTCAACGATGGCATTATGTATATCTGTATAACCATGGTTTGTCCAGTTTGCATCTATGCCTTCATCCAACATTTTAAGAATCCAATTACCACCTGAACCTGTGTAATGCCACCTCTTGCCATAAAATTTCACTGTGGCATTTGTAATTGTTGCATCTTTCGGGAACCAAGAAACATTGAATTGGACAGCGCCATGATATATACCTTGAACACCATGGCCAACAAGTATATCGGGACCATCGAAATGATTACTGGAAGGTTGACTTTCCCTAACCCAACCCACATATCCGTATTTTGTTGTGAGAGAGACGCCAAGCAACGTTGTGAAGCTGTAATGTGCCCCGCCATTATCATCCCTTTTGGAGTTGTTTGCATGATCTGCAGATTCCACATCAAAATAATAGGTCAAGGAAGGTTCCAATCCCGTGATTTCCATTGAATGGGAGGTAACCCTTTCTGAATCCTGTACCTCAATAAAAATAGATGGCGATATTCCGTAATGGACTGTAGAATCACTGGGTTCGTTAGTGGTCCAGGTAATAATTGCAGTGTCCACCCCTGGCACGGCTGCAACTCCGCTTATTATCGGAGGAGTGCCATCGATTACAGCAGTAGCAACTCTAATACCCAGGGGATCACTATCATGATATTCCGCTTTTATTGTATCGCCTTCTGTAACCTGCAATATGCCATCTGTGCTTGGCGCACCAGGTGATAATTCGATTGTTCCAACAAAAATGCTGGTGTTTGTTCCTGTTTCTGTAAGGGTAACGATTTCCGGAGTTGATTCGGTATTGCTCGACATTTCCACAACCGCAAACTCAGCAACACCTGGGTTGAGGTTAAGATCGGTATCATATAGTTTAATTCTAACGAGATCATTTGGTTGATATGCAACATTATCCAGGTATATTGCTCCTACCCCTGGTGTTAGTAAACCGGCCAGTTTGGCAAGAGTCGCCAATCCAAGTTGTGTTACCTTCTTATCGAATTCCATGTTGAGTTTATCGACGGTGTCGTTGATTGTATGATAATTTGGGGTGTTGAAATCGTGCTCAATGCACTCCACTGCAGGATAGCCCCATTGCCAAAAAGACGCATGGTCGCTTGCCCCACCTCCTTGACCTGTTGTGATATTAAGTCCGATGCTATAATTTTCATTAATACTCACCATTTCATCCGATATCCAGATAGATTCATCATTATGGCCAATATCGAGTTCCATTTTATTATTTGGATCATATCCAATCATGTCGAAATTCAGGTAAGCTCCGATGTTCATGTCATTCTTTGCCGCATTTCCTGCCCAGCGCCCGCTACCGATGAGTCCCATCTCCTCCACCGTCCAAGCAGCGAATTTTATGGTGGCGTTAAATCTGTATTGACTGAGAATTTTGGCAGCTTCAAGCGCAACAGCTGTTCCACTGGCATCATCATCTGCTCCAGGTGCATTGTTCCAGGGATCATTGGAATAACAATCGTAATGACCTCCAACCATGTAAATCATAGAATTGGATTCATTCAATCCTGGGAGTGTGGCAATGATATTCCTTACTACATAGCCATTGTATACAAAATAATCGTTCTCAACACTGATAGCTGAATAATTGCTGAACTCATCATATATGTACTGTGCTGAGAGGTTGCATTTGGATGTGTAAGCAAATCTCGTGCCAAAATTCTGCAGATCTGTGATGTATTTTTCGACATCTTGCTCTGTAACTTTCGAGATTATCTCTTGTATCGTGGGATTAATTACTGGAGGGCCTGGGGCCTTCACACCCATGGGGATATAGCTTATGGGAAGAACAATGATTATTGCTATTATTAGTAATAAAACCCTGTTTGAAAATCTGTGAATACCCCCATTTATTCTCATCAAATCATATACCCCTAGAGCTCTTAACGCCCGTATTTATAATTATCATCGGGATATAAATAAGTTGTGGAGATTAGATTTAAATAATGTGGACCGGAGGGGATTCGGGAACCTAAAACTTTTTGAGACTCGCCTCCGTTGGCTCGGGCTTACCAAAAAGTTTCAGTCATCCAAAAACCTCGCCCTCACCTACTCGGCTCGTTTCTTATTGACTATCACCCTGCAATTATATAACAAGTGGACCGGAGGGGATTTGATGTCAGAGGCAAGACAAATTTTATTCTACTTATATATCTGCTTCCCTCCTATCAACTCCCCTCCTACAATTATAAAACAAATGGACCGGAGGGGATTTGAACCCCTGGCCTCAGGCTTGCAAAGCCTGCGATCTTCCAGCTGATCTACCGGCCCACGAATGAGCCCTGCGAGTGAGTGGGGCGGGAGATAAAGTGGAGGTTTATCCTCCACGGGTATCTACCGGCCCGTATGTATTTTTGGGCAATGGGCTTTTAAAATAAATAGGTTTCTCCTCACTCAAAGCAAAGGCAACTTCCCTGCCTTCGTTTCATTGCCTGCCTCTCTCCCTACCTGCTTTGAGCATGCGGCGGAAGCCCTGCTGTTTTTGGGCTCTGGATTTCTTTGATAGTTTTTTTGGTTTAACTGCGGTTATTGTGCCTATCTTTCCGATCATCTTTGAGCAAATCTGTTTACTGATTTCTAAAAAAGGTTCCTGGACATTGATTTTATCCACACAACTACTCAGAAATAATTCTCCACCATATTTCTCAGTATACTCTTTCATAATCTTCTTTATTCTATCCAGTTCCTCTTCTGCAACTAGATCGATCTTGTTCAAAACCAAGACAATATCAACAACTTCCTGATTATTCTTGACATTGGCTATCCAAGAATCAATATTCTTCACAGTTGATTGTCGAGAGGCGTCGGCCACCGCAATCAAACCACAGGCACCATACTCATACCTATTTCGCAAACCACCGACATCCAGGAGGCCAGTAATATCCCAAATCGAGAAATGAGCATTGATCACATCAGTTTCTCCAGAAGCACGAACATTATAATAAGTCAAAACAACACCATAATCATCCAGAACCTTATCATCCAACAGATTAACTGTAGCCAATTTAGCCAGCGTACGCTTACCCACCCCAGTATCACCCACTATAGCGACTTTAAATATAAATTCCCGCTCTTTCACCATATGACCACCCAGCGCCTTTCACACTAACTGACCTATTGCTCTCATGCCCAGGCTCTCCTTGTTTATCACAATATTCGAATATAATATTTTCGCACAAAGAGTTCCTAACCGACCACTCGGTCCTTTCAGATCTTTCACCCTTGCCTGCTCTAAGCGGGCTCGGATGAATGCTATTATTCATTTTGCTTTGGCGGACATTTAACACTGCCATATGAGCAAAAAACACAACAATCTCCTTCTTTAGGTGTTATGACTGCACTGCATTTACTACATTTGTACATTATCCTACAAATGTCCACTGGCATTGTTTCTTCCTTTTGAAATCCACATTTTGGACAGGTAATAATTGAATTCAATTCTATGGTAATACACTCCATTTAATTCGGCATGCATCTCTCCCTTTAACTCACATAATATAATTATCTTATATAAGCTTATATCAAAGTATAAACCCAGCTATCAAGAATAATACAAAACAAAACCCTTTAAATACCCTCTTTGTACTTCTCAGCCCGATGAACTTCCACGACGAAATAATCGAACTCATCCGAAATGGGGAGATAAGAACAAAGAACGAGATTCACAAGGCCAAGGTGGTGTTGTGCAAGAAATACGGCCTAAATAGCCTGCCCAGTGATGTCGACATACTCGAACATGCCTCGCCGGACATCCATTCCGAAATCGAACCCTTTTTGAGGCGCAAGCCGGTGCGCACCACCTCAGGTGTGGCTGTTGTTGCTGTGATGACCTCACCAGAGGATTGCCCACATGGAAGATGCATATACTGTCCAGGTGGCAAGGAATTCGGGACTGCCCAGAGCTATACCGGCCATGAACCTGCCGCACTAAGGGCAGGATCCAACGATTTTGATCCGTATAAGCAAACGAGATCCAGGATCGTGCAGTTGAACACAATCGGCCATGCGACAGATAAAATCGATTTGATAATAATGGGGGGAACTTTTACAGCTAGAGAGAAAAACTACCAAGAATGGTTCGTGAAAAGATGCTTCGATGCCATGAACGAGACCGAAGGCTCGGATCTTGAGGATGCCCACAGCCAAAACGAGCTCGCTCCTTCGAGATGTATAGGTATGACGGTGGAGACGAGACCGGATTGGTGCAAGAATGAACATATTGATCAAATGCTGGGACTAGGCACCACGAGAGTCGAACTCGGGGTTCAGACAACATACGATGATGTATTGAAGGGTCTTGAAAGAGGCCACACGGTTGAAGACTCGATCGAGGCCACAAGACTCGCGAAAGATGCAGGAATGAAGGTATGCTACCACCTGATGCCTGGTTTGCCAAAATCGGATCTCCAGAGGGACTTGGTAATGTTCAAAACCATTTTCGAGAACCCTGATTTCAAACCTGATATGCTGAAAATTTATCCATGTCTTGTGATGGAGGGAACCAAACTCCATGATTTATGGAAGAATGGCGGATATAAGCCCTTCAACACGGAGGAAAACGCGGAATTAATAGCAAACATTAAAGGTTTTATCCCGAATTGGGTGAGGATTCAACGCATCCAGAGGGACATCCCTGTTAATCTTATAACAGATGGAGTGGACAAAAGCAATTTAAGGCAGATAGTTCAGGTTAAGCTCGAGAAGAAAAAAGAGAGATGTAACTGCATTAGATGCAGGGAGGTGGGAATCAGCTCCTTAAAAGGAATAGAGCCCGATACTGACACAATTACCTTGAAAAAAGATGAATATGAG
>JAZGAR010000096.1:0-15252 GCA_036475875.1 Thermoplasmata archaeon | reverse complement strand
ATTGGGAATTTTTATAATTATCCTATTAAGCGCACAATTTGTTTATAAAGACGCTAAAAAAATTGATGCTGGAAATGCATATCCTGAACAAAGGACATTGAGAGCCTTAACTTGGACTCCAACCAGCTGGGGCGTACTTGTCTTCTTTCTCTGGTTATTCTTGTTCCCTTTTTATCTTCATAAGCGAGAGGAAATTTACTGGCAAAATATCAGTGTGGGATATTCTACACTGAAAACCATTGAGCGTGATATCAACATTCAAATACGAAAACCGCCACCCCAATCAGCTGCTAAAAAGAAAAAATATAGTGATAATGTTGGCATATGCCCAAGTTGTGAGACTCCTTATCCGTTAAGAAAGCTTGAACGTTCTAAATACTGTAATAGATGCGGTGAATTGCTTGTAAAAGATGAATAGAAAGGGGCTGTGTGTACAATGGACGTAAAAGAAGCAATCCAAAAACGGCGCGCGTATCGCTCTTTGGAACCAGCTGAAATTACCGATGATTTGATTCACGAGCTTGCGACTTCAGCGCAGCTTGCTCCATCGTGTTTTAACAACCAGCCCTGGAGATTTGTATTTGTCTATGATAAGGACATGCTAATTAAAATGCGAGAGGCGTTATCGAAAGGAAACGAATGGATCCACGCCGCCTCACTGATTATTGCGGTGTTCGGCAAAAAAGAAGATGACTGCGACTTAAAGGGAAGGGAATATTACCTGTTTGATATCGGTATGGCTTCGGGATTCATTCAATTGAGGGCAACGGAATTGGGTTTGGTGGCCCATCCAATTGCAGGATTTTCGGAGGATAAGGTGAAGGAGATACTTAGGATACCTGAGGAGATGAAGGTAATCACGTTGATCAATGTGGGGAAGAAGTCGGACACGATTTCTGAGATTCTTTCGGAAATACAGGTTGGGTGGGAGAAAGAAAGGCCGAAAAGGAAACCGATGGAAGAGTTTGTTTATAGGAATCAGTATGGTTAGGAATTAAAGATTTATACCAGGTTTAATGGGGTATTTGGCAGAATAATATTTATTAATATAATTTATATCACCTTATTAGAAGGTGAAATCAAAATGAAACATCATCATAAACATATCCACCCGGGAAGGCCAAGCAGTATCTTCTTCACACCAAGGCAGGTTCTTGATATGCTCAACATTAGGGAGGGGGGTTACCTTTTGGATGCCGGTTGTGGAGACGGATTTATTTCAATTGCAGCTTCAAAATTAGTAGGTGAATCCGGTAAGGTTTTTGCTGTGGATGTTGATGGGAACTCAATTGAATCTTTAAAAAAAGAGATTGAGCAGAATTATATTAAAAATATAGAACCTATGCAAGCAGATATTTCAAAAAACTTGCCATTGGAGGACAATTTTATTGATATCTGTTTAATGGTAAATGTATTCCACGGTTTGGTTGAAAATGAAGAATCAGAAATGGCATTAAAAGAAATAAAAAGAGTGGTAAAAGATAATGGCAGATTTGCCGTTATTGAGTTTAAGAAAATGGATAGCTTCCCAGGCCCACCTGAATCCGTTAGACTCACTCCTGAACAAGTTCAATCGATATTAGAAGTGTATGATTTCATGAACCAGGATTTTTTTGAAATCGGTCCCTACCATTATGGGATGATATTTGGAAATTTATGAAATCCCTATGTTCTTTTCATCCGGGCATGCCGATGATTTCCTTTATCTTTCTTCCTTTTAACTTATGTTCCTTTAATGGTTGATACCTAAAAAAGTCCTATTTTATGAGATTCACTCCAAAAAACTTTTTAATACCTCCGACAATGGTCCATTCGTGATTAAACCATGCCAAAAACATCTAAAGACTACTTTAAGCTCGGGGAAAAGCGTTACAACCTCGGAGATTTCGATGAAGCCCAGGAATGGTACAACAAGGCGATAAAGCTGGATCCGAAGAACAAAGAAGCCTGGAGCGCTAAGGCCATGATGCTGGCCGAACTGGAGAGGTTCAATGAGGCTTTAGAATGCTTTGAGCAGGCCTTGAAAACCGATGATACGGATACAAATTTATGGTACGGAAAGGCGATCTCGATGTCAAGGTTAGGAATGTACGAGGAGGCGATCGAAGCCTACGACAGGGTTTTGGGCATCTCACCAAATCACGAGAAGGCATGGATCGGTAAGGGCCTGTCTTTGGCCGAGCTTGGAAGATGGGACGATGCTTTGGACTATGCCAACAGAGGGATCGAAATCCATCCCGATTTTACAAACGCTTGGTTTCTCAAAGCCATAGCCCTAGAAAGTTTCTCGAGGTATGAAGAGGCAATAAAATGCTATGAAAAAATGCTAAAGTTCGACCCGAACAATACTGACGCTATCGAAGGAATAAATGAGTGCAAAGAATATATTTCTGGAGAAAAGTATGACGACTCAATGTACTTTTAGAAGTTGCGCCCAACCTTTTGACAAAACCCAAGTCCCATTGATTCCATGCTAACAAACCAATACTTTTTTTAACAATCTTAGAGGAAAATAAAATATAGGAGAGTGTATATACTAAGACATCGGATGAAACTTTTAATCCTTTGTGTAGACAGGGACGACGACCTCGGCGAAAAAGCCGGTATGGAATCACCAGTGATCGGGAGAGAGGAATGTCTAAAGGCAGCCGTCTCTTTGGGACTTAAGGACCCTGAAGAAACCGACACAAATTCCATCTTCTCAGGCATATCAATTTATGATGATTACATCAAAAGCGGTGTTGATGCAGAGATCGCCATTATATGCGGTGACCGTGATGTTGGCATTAAATCTGATCAAGCTCTCGCCAACGAGATAGAATTCGTTTTGAGCAAGGTTGAACCAAAAGGTGCCATACTGGTTAGCGACGGTGCCGAAGATGAGTTTATTTATCCCCTCCTAGCCTCCAGAATCAAAATTGATGGAATAAAAAGAGTGGTGGTCAAGCAGAGTAGAAACATAGAAAGCTTATATTACATGGTCGCTAGATCTGTTCAAGACGAGAAGGTAAGACGTAAATTCATATTACCTTTGGCGATTGCGTTGATCGTATTCTCAACCTTCTCAATATTAGCACAACTCATCAAAGATCTCCCTGATATATCCTGGGCTGTTGTGTTTTTTACCCTAGGAATATACATCATAGTCAAGGCTTACAATCTGGATGAACCTATCAAGGCCATGTCTCAGAACGCCAAAACCGCCATCACAACCATACCTTTTGTCACTCTAGCGTTCATAATCATAGTGGCCGGAATACTGGCTGGCTGGGATGCTGTACAATCAAACAACATTTGGGAGTCGAGAATTATCAGCCTTTTTAGTATACTTCTTTGGGCGGGCGTATTCGCCATAATACTGCTGGGTATAGGACGCGCATTACAAATCTACTCAAAACAGAACAATTTCCCTTGGATGTTCTTCCCCCTGGTATTCTCAGTCCTGGCATTCGGCTCTTTTCTGTTCGGGATATTGAGACTATTCTCGTTCTTCCTTGTAGACAATGTTCGTCCCGAGGTTGTAGACGCCAACATATTCATATTCTGGGCTATGGGCATCTTCTTCGCGGTGTTAGGCTATCTCTCCTATAACAACATCAGAGAGCATGAAAAAACAGCAGACTGGCATCAATGAAGGAATGACATGGATTTTGAGGTATGGGAAGGATATTACAGGCAAATTTTATCTGAATTTGGTTTTGACAGGGGGGAGGACGAGCGCTCTGCCTCCATTCTCTCCGAACTTTTAATAGGGAAGAAATTGACCTCTAAAGATGAGCTCAGAGCGCTGATTAAGGGTAAAGATGTTTCTGTAATTGGTGGTGGTAAGAATCTGGAGAAAGAGCTCGATAAGGATATTTCCAAGAATGTAATGATAGCCGCAAACGGCACCACTTCCCTTCTTCTGAGCAAGAAATTGGTTCCAGATATAATAGTAACAGATCTGGACGGTAACATCGATGATCAAATCTCAGCCAACGGAATGGGGGCTATTGTGGCGATTCACGCCCACGGAGATAACATGGAGCAGATTAGAAAATGGACCCCGAAATTCATGGATAAAGTCATTGGGACGGTGCAGTGCAAGCCTTTCGGTGCGCTTTATAACTTCGGCGGATTCACAGATGGGGACAGAGGTGTATTTCTGGCAGACCATTTCGGGGCAAAGAGCATTAGGTTAATAGGTTTTGATTTTGAGAATGTCGGCGATAAGCCGAATTGCGATAGAAACACGAAGCTCAGAAAGCTGGAATGGGCAAAGAGGCTTATAATTTCTCTTGATGTGGATGCGGATTAGATATCTCTGATAGGGTTTAAAATGTCGAAACGATGGGTTGTAGAGCGAAAACGAGACGGCTATTACAGGCAGGCCAAAAAAGCAGGTTATCGTTCAAGATCTGCATACAAGCTAAGACAAATCAACGATAGATATAAGGTCATCTCACCACGAGATAGGGTATTAGACTTGGGTGCGGCGCCTGGAGGCTGGTTGCAGGTTGCTAAAGAGATAGTGGGCAAGAAGGGTGTTGTTGTTGGTGTGGACATTCAAAGCATAGAGCCCATCGAAGGTGTGACATTCCTAAAAGGCGACGTGACGAGCTCGGAAACCCTCAAGAAGCTTCGTTTAATCGTGACAAAAGTGGATGTCGTTATATCTGATATGTCCCCGAATATCACGGGTAATTATTCTATGGATCATGCAAAATCGATCGATTTGGCTGAGAAAGCACTGGGGGTGGCGAAAAATCTGCTAAAAGAGGATGGAAATTTCGTTGTCAAGGTGTTTCAAGGTGACCTTTTTGAGGATTATCTCAGGAAAGTGACGACAAAATTCAGGTTCACTAAAGCGCATGCTCCAAAAGCTTCGAGAAAAACCAGCTCCGAGATTTACTTGATCGGGAAGGGGTTTAAAAGGCGATAATTGTTTATATCATCTGATTATGGAATCGTGTAAACAGTGATGGTTTCCCATGTTATGGCGTCATCTAAAGTTATCTCATCACCAGTGTCGGCATAGGAGAGGGTGAATGTGTCTGTGGGATCAAGTCTGTCATTATCGTTTACATCCCTGAACTCTAGTAGAAGATCACCAAAATAAGTGTCTATTACCTCTGGGTTATCATCAGTTAAATCCCAGTCATCTGTTCCGCTGCTACCCTCGCTGTCATCGTATATCATTATCTCCAAATCACTCAGTGGTACGATGTCACTGTCGGAAGTTATGCTCCCGGTATAGTTCCCAGGCGAAGTTTCCGTGAATTCCAGAGTTACATTGGGAACTTCAATGTATTCCTCCAGCATGGTGGTAATTATAGCCTCATCAGGATATTCTGCGTTTATTCCCATCATGCTCATCTTTTTAATGTGGACAGTGATCGTGCCCTCTTCGCCGATCGTGTATTCTGATCGAAGGTCCCCTTTGTAGGCGAACCCATTGTAAGCCTCAAAACTTGAACCACTCGGTTCTTCGAAATAGATAATGGTCCATGAACCTGATTGAATTCCGAAGGTTCCGGATGGGATATTAGCCATCCTAATGCTTTTTACAGTACCCACAACATTTACAACATCACCATCGTCATATGACTTGAAGTTTAATGACGTCGTACCTATGTCGACCTCAATATCATCGATCAATTCTGCATAGGTGATGGTGGGAACCTCTTCGTCCCCCGATGGCTTCAAAATGAAGAGATACGCCAATGATGCGATGACCAATATGGCAACTACCAGAACAACGGCTACAACCGCACCCTTTTTGGATTTTTTGGGAGGTGCGGCGGGAACTGCGCCTTTCGGAGCAGCAGGCTGGTAATAAGCTGATTGGACCTGCGGTTGTTGCGCAACAGGTTGGACTGGTGTTGGACTGGGTTGTGCTGGCTGTTGGTACTGCACTGGTCGTGCAGGGGGCGGCGGAGGCATTTGTCTTACCGGCTGTTGGTAGGGTTGTTGCGGCGGTGGGGGTGGTGGTTGAGCCTGTTGTTGCGGTACCAATACCATACCGCATCTCGGACATCTATTTCCCGCAGCCTGGATTCTACAATTAGGACAATAAGGCATTTTCACGACCGCAATCGACAACCATTACAAAGAATAAATAACTTACTATTCTGGTACTGTGGATGGTAAATAAAAGGGTTTAGATTCAATGAACCCTGAAAGTAGGATGGGGGAGGGACAAAATGGTAGGGATAAGGTAACGATCTCGAACTTAAGACAGAACACTTATACCTCGGAAAGCTCATTACAGAGCTATGTCGAGAATCTATGAAAGAGAGCTTAAAAGGATACTACAAGGTGATGTTGAAACGTTAAAAAGTGTTACAAAAACATGCTCCAAGGAGGAGAGGGAAGATTATTTTAAGATAAAGAACAAACCATTTGTTGTGATCAGGTCCGCTGGCTCCTTGGGCGTTGATCTCGTGGCATTAAGAGACAATATTTCTTTTCCAATCGAGGTGAAATCATCGGTATACAAAAGGATACGGATGAGTAATAGTCCACAGCTCAAAGAGCAATCGGAAAGGTTCGAAAAGGACTGTGAAAAGGCAGGTCTGCTCGCGATTTATGCATTTAGATTGAAACGCGTAAGAGGAGATTCATGGAGAATATTTACTCTTGAAAATAATAACCTCAAAGGAATTGCAAAGCGGATAAACCATCGAATCGCAAAAGTGCACAAATCCAAAGACGGATACCTCATTCTGAAATGGGAGGAGGGCTGGCCATTACATAAAGTCATTGATTATATATCCTGAGCAGGGGAATAGTACTACGAGTATGAAAAGTAGTAATTGTTGTGTTCTCAGCACTCATAGGGCTCTTCACAGTTTAACACTCAGCCTTTTTAGAGTTTTTCATCATCAAACACGTTCTAACATCGAATTTGGAGTACTTAAACATATTTCAAAGAGATAGGCGAGGAGGGGGAGGAGGACGGGAAAAACATAGAGAAGTTAATGGACTACATAAAGAGAGTGGTTAAAGGGCGGTGGCCTTAAAAATTTGATAATCTCAAGGGAAAAAATATATTGGTTGGAATATGTTACAGTGGATATATATTCGAGATAGATCCGAATGATGGAGGTTAGGACTTGGGTTTACCAGGTGGGAAGGTTGTAGACACGGTGGCAGGCGGTGATAAAGCACTGGCAGGTCTCATGGGGAGGTTAAAAGCCGAGGATTTCGATGGCTACATCCGAACCACTACCTCAGAGGATATGAATCCAAATGTGGGTTTCCTGGTCTTTAAGGGCGGTTTACCTGTCACAGCCCTCTATTTTGGCCAGGAAGAGCTCAGGGGCGAAGGAGCCTTGAGGCGAATTATTGCAGATTCACTCAGCGAAGAGTCCCTAATCGATATCGGATCATATTCCTATTCTTCATCAACAATCAGGGTTGATCATATAATAAAGAGATATCCTGATGCCAAGATCGCCATGGAGGACCTTGATTTGGAAGATAAAATCGAGTCGATGCGAGAGGAAGAGAAAAGGAGGAGAATAGCAATGATCGAGGAGGAGAATAAGAAGCACGACTTCAACCTAAGGCTTGCTACAAGAGAGGATGAGCTCTACGAGCGACAAAAGACCCTTGAAAGAGAAATCGAGCTGAGGAAGGATAGCGAAAGAGCGCTGAAAAAGCTTGAAGGGGAGCTGGATACCATCAAGCAGGGGAGTATGGCCCTGATCAAACATTTCACATCAAAGGAAGGAAGTGGACTTACAGAAATGGACGCTATCGCAATGGCTGAGAAGAAGATAGAGGAGAGCAAAATCGAGAAGGAGTGGGAGAACCTTCGGGATGAGAAGGCTTTACTCGAAGAGAGGGAGGAAAGAATCGGAGAGAAAGAATTGGAACTGAAAGCCAAGGAAAATTTGCTCTCCAGAAAGGCGAGGGAACTGGACATTGAAAAGGAATCAAATCTAAAGGAGAGGGAGGAGCTGGACAGGATTTGGAAAGAACTACGCGGGGAAACCGAGCTGTTGTCAAAGCAGAAGGATGAAATCGAAGGAAGGTTGGAGGAACACATAAGGAAAGAAAAAAATCTGATCGAAGTAGAGGATGAGCTAAGGACGATGGAAAAGAAGTTGGATGAAGAGAGAAAGGATCTATTGAAGAGAAGAGAGGATTTCGGAAAGGCGGAGGCTGAACTGACCGAAAGGCAGAACGCTGTTAATCTGTTCGAGGATAGATTGAACGACATAAAGAATGAAATAGGGGAAAGAAAGAAGGAACTACAGAAGGAATCGAAGCTTAGAAAAAAAGAGGAGGAAAAATTGAAGAGGATGAGAAGAGAAATAGAAAACAGGGAAGACGACATCAACTCCGCAAAGATGGATCTGAACAGGATGAGGGAGGAATTGAACGTTAAAGGACAGGAACTGGAGTTTAAATTCGAGCGGTTGGAGAAGGAAAAAGAGGCAATGAACAAGGAAAAGAGCGGTTTGAAGGATTTCGAAAAAACCGTAAATTCCAAGGAAAAGAAGTTGAAGAGCCATGAAAAGGAGCTGCTAGGGAAGGAGAAGAAGCTGAAAAAGACTGAGGAGAAACTAACAGATAAAAAGAAAGAAATCAAGGAGAAAGAAATTTCCATCGAATCCTCCTTAAAAGATGTTGAAAGGCAGAGAGATGAGTTTGAGGATTTGATGGAGAGCCTCAAGAAGCAAAGAAAGGAACAAGAACTGAAGGAAAAGACATTAAACGAATTGACAGAGAGATTGAATAAGCATCAAAAAGAACTGGAAATCCGGGAGATAAAGGCTGAAGAGAGGGAAGGGATACTGGAAATCGGAGAAAGCGAGGCCGAAGAAGAGATGGAAGAGAGAATGACTGAGCTGGATAGAATCGAGAGAAAACTGAAGACTTTGGAGGAGAAGCTGGATAAAAGAGAGAAAGGACTGACCAAGAAGAAGGATGAGCTCACTACCTTTGAGAGTGAGATATCTGGAAAGGGGAAAGAGCTAAAAGCCTTTCAGAAGAAGCTTATGGACAGAAATAAAGAGATGGATGATGCACAAAAGGTCATAGAATCGAGAGAAAAGGAATTAAAATCCGAACAGAAGACTCTCAAGAAGGAACTCAAAGTCCTTGATAAAGAAATGAAGAAACTCGCCAACGAAGGTAAGAAAAAGGAGGACGAGCTAAAGAAAATGGATGCACAGCTTGAGGAGGATGAGAAAGCTCTGAAAATAAAACAAACCCAGCTTCTTGATCGAGAGAAGACTTTCGCGGAGGAATCGGATGAATTGGAGGAGAGAAGGAAGAGCCTACAACTACTTGAGGAGGGATTAAAACAAAAAAGGAAGGAACTTGTGGATCTAGATCAAGAGCTCAGTAACAGAAATAAAGAGATAGAGGATGCAGAGAGGGCAATGGATTCGAGAGAAAAAGGGATAATATCCCAAAATAAGGCCTTGGACAAGAAACTCAGAGCCCTGGATAAAAGAGAGAAGAAACTCGCGGAGGATTCAAAGAGAAAGGCGGATAGACTGAGGGAAAAGGAAGAACTCCTCGTGGAGAGTGAAAAGGCTCTAAAAGCAAAAATAATCCAGCTTCTTGATCGGGAGAAGGTCTATGCCGAGGAATCAGATGAATTGGAGGAGAGGAGGAAGGAGTTGGAACTACTTGAGGAGGGTTCTAAACAAAAAGAAAAAGAACTGAAGAATTTGGAAAAGAGCCTAAGGAAGATGGAAAACACCGTTGAAAAGAGGATTGAAGAATTGGATGGCAAAGAAGAGACGCTCAAGGAAAGAGAAAAAAAGCTGGAAAAGAGGGAAAAGAAATTCGAGAAAAGAGACTTAAACCTGGAAAAAATCCGCGAAACCCTGGAAAGAATATAATTATGGTATAATTTGTAATTATAAGGGTGCTTTGAACGGATAGACAACGATCGCTCCATAGTTTTATCGAAAAAATTCTTGTTCGCCAAAATTATCTCTTCCCCAAGTGATGAAATTTTACATTATTACTGGTATTGCCATTTATGGTATAATCTGTAACTCAAATACCGAATTTTTAGGGTTCCTTTTATATGGTATAATCTATAATTGTAGTGAAAAATCGCATTTGGATTCTTAGGCGTTCTATACATCGTTATACATAACTTAGAAATGCTTATACGGTAATATGGTTTAAGTGAGGTATGTACCAGCAAAGGATTAATATAAGAAAAGGTTATGATTAATCAACTAAAAGATATTGCCAAATTGGAATACCAAGAGGAGAACTCTAATCTACATGAGTGCGAAAAGTTAATAAATGGATATGTTAGTATGAAAAGAAAAGCAACGGTGAGCAGATTGAAAAAGCTATCCAAAAAAAAGGTCACCGCGATCTTGTTCTTTATTGCCCTCTTAATCGCGATGTTTCCTGATGTTCAAAGCGACACCTTAGACGGTAACAAACCCTCTCCAGACTATGGCATCTATAACGCATTGGAAGAGATACAAGACGAGAAGAACTCCCGAATCAACTCACCGGAGATTCTGAACGTAACCCAAGGAAGATTCGATAACATGACGATAATATCTGGTGAGGAGAAGGTTGATCTTGAATCCAGGAGGGAAATAGTATCGCCAAATATCCCGGTTCCTGAAATGCTTGATATCTATGATGCCATGATGAGGTGGGATAATTCCCATTATAACGAGATTGTAGATTGGCTTTTGCCTCCCGATGGCGCTCTGCGATATCATATCTATTCGAAATACATCACGAACGACACCATCATCGAGAGATGGACCAACGCGAGCTTTAGGCCGACATTGATAATCCCCGAGACAAATATCGATAGGTGGTGGGGTGTGGATGTGGATGATGACGGTGGGGACGATATAGAGGTGTTCTTTGGCCCGATTCTGGATCTTGGATGGGAGCCAGGCCAGGTGATACAAAGAATTTCCCAATTATTCCTCGATAGGACTCTCGAGTTGGACGTTACTTTTGAAACCAATATACACAAACTTCCCGCTACTACAGCGTTTTCCGCCCCTGATTTTAAATATCTGGAGGTTTTTGTGGCCAAAGCGATGAGCTACACCGATCACAATTTCATTTTCTTCTACGGGATGAATTTCTCCAATGTCGTCACATATTTTAACGATTCTATGAAAATTGAAAGCGTTCAATTGGAAGCACCAAACATTTTGGAAACCGTGACCCAGGCGATTGCTCAGGGGTATCTCAGCATCGATTTCGCTGACCTGGTTGGTCTCCAGAGCCCTTATGTGGCCCAATGGGACTCAGGCAACGAACCCTTGTCAACATTGGGAATAAAAATAGCCACTGCCCGACTTGAGTTTCTCCCCAATGATACTTATGAATTTCTCAATCGGAGTTGGGTGGATGTGGCGTTCAAAGATACCGCGCCCATTACAGGCGAGATGTACCTGGAAGCGGACGATATGCTTTCCTCCTTCGACCAGATCAAATGGACGGCATCCAATGTTTGCGATATTCATATCAAGTTCTTTGACAGTCAGGAGAACTTGACGTATCTTGAGATGGAAATAGAAGACCTCCCATATCGAATCGATACGCACATGTACGTTGAAGAGATTAACGGAAAGAACTTCACCACGGTTGAATATGACGCGTCAAGCGCCATGAAATATGTTGTAATCCATAGTTATGAATACTTCGATACAAGTTATGAGGATATTACCCGGGAGAATATCGATTCTGGGAAGATCGAGTACATCCATCTTTTCATGAACATAACCAATTTACCCCGCAGATTGTACATCAAAGGCCTCTTCTACCTGGAGGAAATCGATGACTCCCTGGCCATTACCCCTGGGCTAGAACTCATAGGGCAGCTTGTGGACTCCATAGCCTACCGTCTGATATCCAGGTTCACGAGGATATCGAAGACCTTGAGTTCCATGCCCTATCGAATGCTGTCCATGGCCGAGGACGGCAGTATTGCCCTTTTTGACACCTATGAAGCAGGGCCCATAGGTGAGGTCGAATTCATTTTCACCAGCGGTGATTACGCTACTACTGAAGGAAACTACATCGCGTTCTACAACAACACGCGACCCTCCAAATATCCTATAGCGCAGATATCCATGAGCGGGAGAATGTCGGATATCAGCTATTTCAACTCGAGCTTTGTGGATGATGTCTTCGCAGAGGTCAGGATGATGAATAACCAAGAGTTCCGGGCGATCTATGCCGATGACATCAACTCACTGAATGCCGAAGTAATTGTGTCCAATATGCCTGGCACCATCATCATTTATGAAACTCCAAATCTGTTTAGTTACGATGGCGTGGGCAGGACCATAGATGAAGTGAGGTTCCTTAGCGATTACCAAGGCGGCTATTTGGATTTCAGGATATTGGATCTAGCATCACAAATTTATATGGAATATAACGACACCAGAGAACATATCTACACTGGCTCAACCCAGGACAGTATAGGTGAAATAGAGTTCCTGTTCACCACGGGGCCGATTTATCGCATGGAAGGGAATTATCTCCTTCTACGACAAGAGTCAGATTTCAGTGTTTTATCAGGCAGGATCAAGGATATCTCCAGCATCGATTACTCGTCAGGCGAGAACGGGAGGCTTGAGGTGGACTTTACACAGGAAAACCCCATGAATATAACCCTTTTTGACAACAGGACCGAGATATTAGGCGTAGATTTGATCATAGATCCATTACCCAAATTTATATCCGTGAATCTCTCAAGTTTCCTTTCCTCTGGATTCTCGAATATTCCCCTCCCTCAATTGAAGAACACCGGTATTATGGGATTCGTGAGTATCATTTTCGGGGTCGCGACCATGGGCAATGATATCATGGCGATGATCGATGAGACCACTCAAAATGCTCTGGATAACATAGGGAATGTCATCGAAAACCTCTCATTCTCCTATTATAGTGATACACATATTACCATAATAGGAAGGATTTTGAGAGGCGAAACTTTCACTTTGGATGATGTAGATTGGATGCATGGCATTTCTGCAAAACAACAGGTTAACGCCCAAGGAACATCCATGGTTGCCAAACTGTACTTCAGTGGATTGCCCACCGCAAGCCGCATATCCACCCGGATACAGGGCGATGATATATTCCTTGACCTTCATATTACCGATTACAGGCCAAAACATGACTGGCTTTGCATCGATGTGAGAGGTGTGCAGGACAGAGATGTGATGTTCTATTTAAATGATATCCGCCAGGGTATGGATTTGGACTTGAGCGTTGATCTCCTCGCCCAGATAAACACAATACCTCAGAGAGTGATTGGTAGCGTACATATGGATTCTAGTAAAGCCATAGGCGCACTTTATGGAAGAATGAGGCAGACCACACCTGAGATCGCGATTAGCGAGTTTTTCCTGTCTTCACTTCCCAAGACTCTCGATACCGATTTCAACCTAAGTGGGAACATAAGCATAGTTTTTCATGGGAGAACCGGAATAGAACATATGTTCGTCAAAAACACGAGGACTAGAAACGATGAATTTCACGATATTTACGCCATACTACATGAACTGCCGGATGAATTGGAAGTGTCGATTTTACCCATCACAGACTATGACATGGATGCCTCCCCACTCCATACTCTGCCTTCGCTCAGTATATCTTCCTCAGGAGGGACCCTCGATGCTTACCTCTTTATAGATGGGAAGGGAATAGGTCAGGTTGGTGTCGCGGCGGTTCAGGTTGTGAACGCACCCATGAGTCTTAGCGGAGAATTCTCTGAGGGTAAATACCGCTTTAAATCAACAGGTGTTGACTACTTTTGGATGCATGTTATGGAGCTACCTATCATGGAAGGCCATAAAACCAAATCCATAGAGATTGTGGGAAAAGACGTTAAGAGCTTCGATGTCACATTTGACACCCTCTTTGGGAACTATCCTATGATAGGGATGGAAAATACCAAAGGAGGTGAGCTCCAGTTCGTGTTCGATCATGAGATGGATGGCTCAAAAGCTGGTATTGCATTTATTGACTTCAAAACAACCAACGGTTTGCCCTCACCCCCTTCGATTCTTATAAACGGCGGTTCCATTAATCTTGATAAAGGCTCTTCCCATATGATGGTTCCTGCACCGATTCTTTCGATTTGGCTGACGATCTTTAGTTGATCTTATTGACAAGAAGAGTTTATGGTAGGTTTGAAGATGATCGGTGATGAAGGACATGCAAGTTGCCCTGAATGCGGCCTGATCCTTTATAAGGATGTTTCTGAATGCCCTAGATGTTTTGCTTTGATCAAGGCAACGCCTCCAGAATCTCCCATGGTCGAGAGAGTATATGTGCCTGATATAACGGAAAGACCCCCGAAAGAGCGCCAAGATATTAAACGTATCGGCACTATATTACTGATAATTGTTATCGTTGCAATTTTGATCATATCCCTTTCGTATCATTTCATAATCCCCCGTATAGAGTTGAAAGTTATAACCCAATACCAGGAGAGCTCTGGGCTGGTCATCAACCTGGACTCCAAGGTCAGGAATGAAGGCACGTTGAATATCCAGCATTTCTCCATGAACATTACCATTCTGAATTCCAGCGATGGTGTTGTGGCAAAAGGGGATTACTATATCTCTGACCTCGATGCCCATTCATCCCACAGTTTTGATAACATCCACTTCTTTGGTGATCAATACGAGCCCTATCAAATCAAGATAAACATCAGTTTTGAGAGCAGCGGAAAGGATTATTCTGAGAGCTATGACCACAATGTAAAGGAATATATCCGCCAAAGATACGAGGATAACTTCATGAGATGGGGAGGGTGAGGGAGTTATAAGTTATTCCCCTGTTAGCCGATTGATTCCGCAGCCCTCGTCGCTATATTTTAATAATACTATGGTGATATACTTCTTTGCAATGTGATACACCATCTACCATTCGCCGTACCGCCCTGATGGAAAACCGCTTAATGCCGCGGTAACTCAGCTGGTCGCGTGGTGCTTCGCACCACTGACTTGCAAACCCTTCGGGTTCGCAAGGAGCCAGTACATCCGTTACCGCTCTATTGGAATGCCGCTTAATGCCGCGGTAACTCAGCTGGGAGAGTGTCAGACTGAAGATCTGAAAGTCGCGTGTTCAAATCACGCCCGCGGCATCTCTAACATTTAGTAATTTAATAATAGGACTTTTGCAGTTTTTAAATAGTAACCCTTGTATCTCGTTTTTTATTGTTTGTTAGCACATTGAAAAGGTATCTTTTCAACCGTTTACATGCTGTACCTATCCGTTGAATGCCCTTTAGGATTT
>JAZGAR010000095.1:0-5788 GCA_036475875.1 Thermoplasmata archaeon | reverse complement strand
CCCTCCTCTGCATGTTATTTCCTTAATCAACCTTATGTAAACTAAAGTATATATACTCTGTGTAACAAAATTACATTTTTGTATTCACAATTTACATTTATTTTATATACTATTAATGCGAGCATGCTTCCGCTCCTAAAAAAATTAAAATGGAATGCACGAAAACATTAATGAACTTAGATTGCATTATTCCATTTCCAAAAGGAGGGGGACACATGTCCAACACTTTCAATGAGAATATAGAAATCGATAAAAGCCTGCAAAAGGCGGCAAAGGTTGCGATAAACGAGGTTCTAGGCACTAAAAAGGACGAGAAGGTCCTTATCATCACGAATCCAGATAAGGATGTACGGAGCATCTCCATGGCGCTCTACGATGCCGCTTTCGAGGCTGGTGCATTACCCACCCTGATATTCCAGCCTGTAAAAACCCAGCTGGATTTTGCGGAGGAGAGCGTGATCCGTGCCATCGAATCCAATCCTGACATCACTTTGTCCATCAGCAAGCAGAAGCTCGGAAAAGACAAATTCGCCTTGAAAAATCCCTACAAGATTGGGAATAAGAAATACGACAACACCTTTACATACCTTCTGAACGAAAAGAAGATGCGCTCGTTCTGGTCGCCTTCAGTTACAGCAAAAATGTTCGCTGAGACAGTGCCGATAGATTATGCGGAGCTGAGAGAGATCTGTAAGAAGATAAAAGATGAACTGGATAAGGCTGTTGAAGTGCATATTACCGCTCCATCCGAAACAGATATCGTGATTGGACTGAGAAACAGAGAGACGAAGGCAGATGACGGCAACTTCAGGGAAAAGGGCAAGGGAGGCAACCTTCCCTGCGGTGAGGTTTTCGTATCCCCTGAGCTTGGTGCCTCTCATGGCACGATAGCCTTTGACGGCAGTATAACCGTGGAGGATGGTGAGGTTGTTATCGAGACACCCATAATCGCTAAAGTCCAAAACGGTTTCGTTACAGAGATCAACGGGAAGGATGAGGCTGAGGAACTGAAAAAAACCATTGAGAAGGCCGAGAAAACCATTAAAGAGTTCGTCAGCCAAGGCAAGATACCAGAGGATATGGAGGCAAGTTACATTCGGAATGCTCGTAACCTCGGTGAACTGGGCATCGGTTTAAACAAGAACGCTAAGATCGTCGGAAACATGCTTGAGGACGAGAAGGTTTACGGCACATGCCACATAGCACTTGGTTCAAACTACGATGAGGATGCGAAATCCTTGATACATTTGGACGGTTTGATAAAGAAGCCCACGATAAACGTAAAATACAAGGATGGAAGTGAAAAAACCATCATAGAGGACGGAGAGGTGTTGTGATCACAGGGTCACATCACAAAGTCACATCGAACTCTTCCTGAAGGTCAAGCACAACTTGCTCCAAGACGCCCTCGAAGGTCGAACTTTTTACCTCTCTAACCCCACCTAAATCGGTTTGAATTCTCGCGAGGTACGAGTCAGGCCTTTTTAGAATCTCGATACTGCAGAGCGATTCTTCCATACAATCCCCCATTAATATTGGTTGATCATTAAATAATATCGTCCAATACAGAGTCTAATTGACCCGAATAAGCGATTTGGTATTTAAAATTTATCTGTGCTCAGAAGACTTTCTGCTCCTTTTAAAACATTTTTCACAATCGACCTTTGACTCCGTTAACGATTCTTCTCAACGCACCCTCTACGTCCTTGCTGACCTCGACTATCGTTCCTGTAACGACGATATCTGCTCCAGCTTCTGAAATTTCTGAAGCTGTTTTCCCAAGCCTAATTCCCCCGCCCACGACCAATGGTATGGAGAGTTTTTCCTTTACGGCCCATATCATTTCTGTGGGAACAGGCTCTGGGGCTCCAGATCCAGCCTCCAGATAGAAAAGATCCATGCCGAAAAACTCTGCTGTCAGTCCGTAGCCAATGGCTCCTTTAATGTCATTCCTCTTCAAAGGCTCCGCCTCGCCCATCTCCCCAACCTTCATACCAGGCTCCACAATTACATAACCCATTGGTATGGTCTCAACTCCCATATCCTTGATAATTGGCGAGGCTTTAATTTGCTCTCCGACGATATATTTTATCTCCTTGGAGTTCAATAAAGACATGAAGTAAATGGCGTCAAAATTCGGGCTCAGTGCCCCTGCATGAGAGGGAAACTGAATTATGGGTATTGGAATCAAATCTTTCATTGCCTGTACACTTTTACCCAGACTACTGGAATCTATTCCTGTGGAGCCGCCAACCATCACCGCATCTGTGCCTGCCCTGTACGCCAAATAGGCTACGTCTGAGCATTCATCAGGGCTCAGTTTTTCTGGGTCAATCAAAGTCATATGCAGTTTCTCAAGCCTTAGTTTACTGCGTATGTATTCTATAACCTTCATGCTCATCACCAGACTTAGATAGCGTTATCAAACCGGTAAAATGCCTCCTGCCAGAAAGGCTAATAATGCGATCAACATGGCACCTTTTATCGGTATCGATACAAGGTTTTTTCCTTTTAATAGAAGGAAGATGCAGTATATAAATATTGCATCCGCAAGCATAATTACCGGGAGGTAGTACATGGACCCCTCACCTGAAAAGACTCCTGATATCATGGGAATGGGACTGATCAGCACACCAACAGTGATTGCTGAAGAGGCCATGATACCCGCATTTTTCAAACCGTGTTTCATTGGGAGGGTGTATCTGCCTTTATCGCCTTTTATGTCCTCGATATCCTTGGCGATCTCTCTGCCTAAAGTGGCCAAAAACGCTAATATTGCCAAGACCGATGTTTTTTCTATTGCCATGACTGCGGCCCCGCCGAAGAGGAAGGTCGTAGCTGTGAGCCAGCTTATCGTCAGGTTACCTGCAACGCCTTTGACCTTGAAGAATATCTCATAGGAAAGCATCACAGCCAAATTCGCGATCACTATGACGAACACCATGAGGTTTATAAAGATCGCAAGGATAAATGAGGCTAGAAACAACACAAAAGCCACCATCACAGCATTCTCAGGCGTGATTCTCCTGGAGGGTATAGGTCGAAAGGGGTGGTTTATCTTGTCTATGTCTCTGTCAAAATAATCGTTCAACGAATTTCCCGCACCGGTAAATAGAAACGCAGCGATGCATGCTAGGCCAATGCTTGAGTAATGGACCTCCACCACCTCCAACCCCTTTGTAATTAAAGCCCCTATAAAGACTGCAATTGCCACCATCACGCAGTTCAAAGGACGTATGAGTTGAATATAGGCCTTCATCCACTGTGAATTGGGTTGGGGTTATAAGATTTTTGCTTTTAAGGTCCTTCGAGGATTTTTCGGGTTTTTTCGGTCCCTAACCCTGATTTTTGGGTGGATGGATGGGGTTTTGGATGGTGGAAAGGCTTTTGTGGAAGATTTTCCATGAGTTTCCATCATAGTAAATGACTTTTGGGCTGTTGGTGGGGGTTTTGGACGATAGCTGAACCTTTATAGATAAGCGAGTGCTAATTGGATGTGATATATTTTTGGGTGGGGGATCGGAGAACAGGTGGTGGAAAAGCTTCTAAAATCATTATCAAAAGGGTTTGTATCCCTAAAAAAGTTAATATAAAAGCGCCTCGTTGTAGAGGGGATAGACCCCGAGAAAGGCAGGCAATTTCCATGGCGAAGATACTGATAACAGGCGGCGCGGGATTCATCGGCTCCCACCTCGCTTTCAAACTCGCTCAATTGGAGTATGAGGTTATTATCCTGGACAACTTGGATCCATACTATGATGTAAGGATAAAAAAGAAGAATTTGGAATTGGTTTTGAGAAACGAGAAATGCAGCTTCGTAAATGGTGATATATTGGATCGGGAGCAGCTTGAAGATATCGTCAAAGACGGAGTGAATTTCATCTATCACGAGGCTGCCCAGCCTGGGGTCAGGGCCTCTGTGGAGAATCCCCTCAAGCCGAATGAGGTGAACGTGAAAGGCACCCTTAATGTGTTAGAGGCAGCAAGAAAGGGAGAAGTGGAAAGGGTGATCTCCGCCTCCTCATCCTCTGTTTACGGGAAGGTGGAGTATCTGCCCTTTGACGAAAACCATCCCACCCAGCCTCTTTCTCCATACGGAGTGAGCAAGTTGGTTGCAGAGCACTATTGCAGGGTATACAACGATTTGTATGGTCTTCCTACAGTATCGTTACGATATTTTACTGTTTACGGCCCCAGAATGAGGCCTGACCTTGCAATCCCCATCTTTACAAGAGCTCTATTCCATGGTGAGTCACCAACGATTTTTGGCAATGGTGAGCAGACGCGAGACCTAACATATATCGAGGATATTGTGTCAGCGAATCTCAAGCTCTTGGAAACAGACAGGACTGATGGTGAAATCCTGAACATAGGCGGCGGAAAGAGGGTCACTGTGAATCGATTGTTTGAATTTCTGATGCAATTGATAGGAAGCGATGTTGAGCCGATTTACGGAGGAGTGATAAAAGGGGATGCTAAGCATACCTTGTCGAATATCGATAAAGCCAGGCAACTGATAGGCTATGAGCCCACAACGAGCATAGAGGCGGGATTAGAGAAATTTGTGGGATGGTATAAAGCGAATCGGGAGTTTTATGGGGATTAAAGGAGGAACAAGGAATAATGGCGAAGAAAAGAAAGATCTTGTTCATCTATCCATTCCTTGCCTCCTTTATCGAGAAAGATTTGAACATTCTCAAAGAGGAATTCGAGGTGGTATCATTCCGGTATAGAGGAAAAAAAGATTTGTTTAGATTGCTAAGAAACTTACTTTCTACAGAAGTAAATATATCTTGGTTCTCCCTGGGTCATGCAACTATGGCAGTTTTGTTTTCCAGAATCTTCGGAAAAAAGAGCATCATCATTGCAGGGGGCTGGGATGTTGTTTTCATACCTGAGATTGGCTACGGTGCCATGAAAGGTAGGAGGATTAAAAAGACTCGATATGCTCTCAAACGGGCTAGTAAGATCATAGCGGTATCAGAATCTACGAAGAATTGGGTGTTAAAATGGGTGGATAGAGATGATGTTATCACATTGTATCATGGCTTTGATTCCGAAAAATTCGTTCCAAAAGGTGAAAAGGAGGACTTGGTCGTTACCGTGGGAAAACTGACAAACCAGGTCACGATACGAGTAAAAGGGTTAGAAACTTATGTAAAAGCTGCAGAACTTCTCCCTGATGTCAAATTCGTATTGATAGGTAAGCATGATCCAAAAATCGCTGAGATATGGAGAGCCAATGCGCCCCCAAATCTTGAAATTTTAGATTTCCTACCACAGGAAAGATTGATGGAGTATTACCAAAAAGCAAAGGTATACGCCCAGTTATCATACCAAGAGTCTTTCGGTTGTGCTTTAGCTGAGGCGATGTTGTGTGGGTGCGTGCCTGTGGTTACGAGAAGAGGGGCGATTCCTGAAGTGGTTGGTGATGTTGGTTTTTACGTTGAGTATGGAGATTTACAAGACACGATTAATAAGATAAAAGAAGCCATTAAATCTGATAAAGGTAGCGAGGCCAGGAAGAGGATCATGGCCCTTTTCCCTCTCAAGGAAAGAAAGGATAAATTTACTAAGATAGTACATGATTGCATGAAATAGGAGCAAAAAGATGAATAAACCAATGTTCAGCATATGTACAACGAACTACAACTGTGCTCATGCGCTTACACAGCATCTGGACTCCATATACTCTCAATTGGATGAGAATGAATTTGAATATATTGTAGTAGATAGCAAATCTAAAGATAGGAGTATGGACTTATTAAGGAAATACGCATCTTCCCAT
>JAZGAR010000094.1:0-12989 GCA_036475875.1 Thermoplasmata archaeon | reverse complement strand
AGTTCCTTTACAGAAACATTAATTGCGTAATCTATATTGGTTCCTGCCCCTGATGTTATGATTGCTAGATTCTTTTTGATTCCGTCATAATTTGTGGAAAGATGGTTTGCATAATCTGTAACCAAAGTTGCACTTGATGCGAAATTCACAACTGCTGCCCTATCAGGTATCAGCATCTTGTCAACAAAATTATGAGTAGCCGAAACTCTGAGATAATTTGGGTCCGAGGCTCCCATGGAACCTGAGGAATCCATGACAAAAACCACATCGATTGCGGCGGCAGGTTCTCCCATAGCGGTAATTTCAATGGTTACTGTTGCTTTGTGGGGCTCGTTTTCGCTTTGGGCAGGCCAAATGGAGTTGGGCTCTGCAGATTTTTCAATGTCAAGATAAGGTCGTGCTGAAGCAGATGATATGAGAAATGAAAAGATAAATAAAAGTGCCATTGCAGAAATTAATAAAACCGCAGCGTGCTTTTTCCACCTGCTGCTTCCTCGGTTTTGGAAGTTATAATTATCTCTCGTTCCTTTCATGTTTTCCCATCATCCAGATAATTAATGCTGATGCACTGCGCAAAGGGTTTTGTTTTTAGGGTGCAAACCTACTTGGTTTTCTTTCTTAGAAGTTTCTTCTTTGCCTTTTTCTTATGCCCGGGGGTGACTTCTTTGTCTTCGGTGGTTTTAGGTTTTTCATGGGTTAATGCCTCCATTTCTTCGATTGTTGAGGTTGCCTTTTGGGGAATGTCCTTGATCTTGTTGGGTGCGGGTGGCTCCCCGCCAGTAATATCGATATCATCTAAGGATTCCATCAGAGATTTCTTTCCGAAACCAGGAGGTGGTGGTGGCAGAATGTGTTCGGCCGAAACAAAAGGAGTACCTTTGTCCTCGATATCCTCAAATTCATGTACAACTTCCTCTGCAGTTTCGGAAAACACAACCTCCGGCTTTTTAGTGGCACCTTTATTTTTGCGGGTAAAAACTCTCCTTAACTTTCCCTGTTTTACTCCTTTTGCATGGGCCTTTGGGGCTTTCTTCTCTTCCCTGTACCAGGACTGCAGTTTTCCCACCTTAAGAAGCACGAATATAAGTACAATGAAGAATATAAAAAAGAGGAAACCGATTCCCGGAAGATTTTCCTGAAAGGCACGCCACAAGTTCGTTGGATTTTCCACTTTTAGCCTGCTTCTTATAACCTCTTCATTACCCAAGGTATCAACTGTTTTTATCTCGTAATCGTGCCCGCGATTATCATTTTCTGTGGTAAGCCATCTGTAAGTATAATTGCCAGTATAGTTATCATACTGCATTGGTTTCCAGTCGCTGTTGTCGATTTTGATATAGACTGCCTCAATTTGTGAATCGTCGCTTGCATTCACTTCGAACAGGATATTGCCTGATCCCACATGTTTCGGTGTGGGTTTCACGATAATAATCTCGGGACCCATATTGTCCACAAAGACCTCACATTCCCGATTTGACTCCTGGCCTGTAAAATCTATGGAACTTACATAGATTGTATGATATCCATCTTCAAGTTCGGTGGTATCATAGGTAATTTCATATGGGGAGTTAATTCCAAGACTTACCATGTCCAAGGGCATTCCGTCATCTATGCTGGCTGTGACCTTGGAAACTCCGCCGCCTGTATAAACGCTGAGAAGAAGTTCAGCTGTTACATGTGTTCCGTTTTTGGGTTCAAGAATAATAAGCTCAGGGGCAATATTATCCACAATCACTGTGACTGTACGCTCAGTAATATGACCTGCCTCATCTGTTGCCAAAACAGTGATCTGATGCTCGTTATCGGCAACCAAACTCGTGTTAAACAGATTCGCAATATCGGTCCAACCACTGTCGTCCACTGTGTACTTTACATTGTAATCGAAGGTATCGAAAACCGAGACATTGATGAGAACCTCCTCTTTGATATACTCACCATTAAGTGGTGATATAATGGTAAGATCAGGTGGTGTGTTGTCAACCCTGAATGTAATAGAATCCATGTCTGATGATTTTTCTGATTTATCAAAAGCTGTTGCATTTATTGTATAGATTCCATCAGCCATTGTTCGTGTATCTATACTGTATTCATAATATCCTGTCTCGCTGTTATACGGAATCTCCACTGGCATGTTAAAAACGAAAATATCCACATAATCGATTCCAACTAAATCAGTTGCAGATATTTCGAATGTGTATATCCTTTCAATGAACTGATCTTCCACAGGGGAGCTTATGGAGCATTTGGGTCTTGTGTTGTCCACGTAGACATTGATTGTCTGCTGGGTTTTATGGCCCAGCATATCAAATACTCTTATTGAAAGGGTGTGCCAGCCGTCTGTAATCTCAGTTGTGTTCCAGGCAACAACAATGGGATACCATCCCCGATCATCGATGCTGTACTCCTGTGGCCCGATAAATGCATCCTGGGCCGAGATATTAACATACACTTCACCAGAGATATAATCCTCGTTTTCAGGATATATTATATTAAGGACCGGTGGATGGTTGTCCACATTGAAGCTCACTGGTCCGTCCGAAGCACTCTTTTGAGAAAGATCATAAGCAACTGCAGAAACGTTTCTCACATTGTCCTCGGGCTCGAGTTTGGTATCAAGGGGGAACTCGAAGTAACCTGTCTGCATGTTATACGTGGCATTGAACACCATATTGTATACGATGACCATAACATAGTCTATGCCCACACTGTCTGTTGCTGCAATCCGGAATGTAAAGATTCCCTCGATATACTGACCTGAAGCTGGAGACACTATGGCACATGTTGGTGCAAAATTATCGACAAATATCTCCACGTACTGCTGGGTCATTTTTCCGGAATAGTCCAATGTGCGGATGCTTACCTTATGAGATCCGTCAACTTCCAAACTGGTATTCCACACAGCTTCCCAGAAGTTACCCAAAGATGGGGTCATTGCAAGCCAGTTTGTCATGTCTATTTTGTATTCCACAGATAATACAAATGCATCCCAAACAGAAACATTGAGGGTGTGATTCCCTTCTACAAACTCGCCATTTTTAGGGTTGTTCATAACAAGAATAGGTGCATTGTTATCCACATTGAAATCAAGAGGACCTGCAGAAGCTGACCTTCCCGATAGATCATATGCTGTGGATGATACATTGTAAACACCGTCAGAAAGTGAGTAGGTACTTACCGTGTATTCATGATAACTTGTTTGGGCATTATATGTTGTAAAATAGGTCTGTCCAAATACCGTAATCTCAACATAATCGATTCCAATGAAATCCACGGAGGGCGAATCTGCAGCAGCAATCTGGAAAGTGAACACACCGTCGACATATTGGTTCAGAATCGGCATGCTGATTGAAACTGTGGGATATGTGTTGTCCACAATAATCTCAACTGACTGCTGGGTCATATGACCTGCAGCATCCTGTGATCTTATTGTAAGGATGTGGCTGCCATCGGTATACTGTGAGGTGTTCAGGGAACCCGTCCAAATTGGCGGACCACCTGCCATGACAATCCATTGCGTGGTGTCGATTTTGTATTCCAAAGAAGAAATAAATGTATCTGTGGATGTGACCGAAACAACGTAATCACCGAATATATACTGTCCATCTGCAGGATTGTCGATTATCAGAAGAGGCGCATTGTTGTCCACGAAAAATGACCTTGGTCCGACAGTTTGAGACTTCCCTGAAAGATCGTATGCAGTGACTGTGACATCATAGGTTCCATCGGTCTGTGTAAAGGTGTTTACAGTGTACTCGTAGTAACCCGTAAGTGGATTGTAGGACATAGTCTGGGTTATTCCAAATACCGTAATTTCAATTCGATCCACACCCACCGAATCCCAAGATGCTGCCTGGAAGGTGTACATTCCTCCTAGGTATTCGTTGGGAATGGGGGAGCGTAAGGTAAGTGAAGGTTGTGAGTTATCCACCAAGACCTCAATTGAATTCTCCACCATGTGGGAGGCATTGTCCAAGGCTCTAACAGTCAGGGTATGCTCCCCGTCGGAAAATGAGGTAGTGTCCCATAAGCCCACCCACGGGGAGGAAGGTGTCATTGCCACCCAGTTTGTGGAATCGATTTTATACTCCACATTATCTAAGAAAACATCATTTGCATTGGCCCAAATCGGATAAACTCCCATTAAATATTCACCGTACAGGGGCTGGAGGATGGAAAGAACAGGTTCGGTATTGTCCACATAAAATGTAATTGGTCCGTCTGTTATTGCCTTCCCTGAAAAATCATAAGCGGTTGCTGAAATATCGTAAACACCATCGGGATAGGATGTCGTGCTTCTTATGTACTCGTAGTAACCGGTTCCCGAGTTGTAGCTAGTGGTTGCCGTAATTCCGAATACCGTGACATTGACATAATCGATACCCACAGAATCGGAAGCATGGACCTTGATTGTCAATGTGCCCTGTGTATATTCACCGAAAACAGGTGAGAGAATGGCGCAGATGGGATTTTGGTTATCCACAATCACATCCACTGTCTGCTGTGAAATGTGATTCAATGCATCTTTCGCCCGGACAGCTAATGTATGCTCGCCTGCCTTGTACAAGGTTGTATCCCAGTTAGCACCCCAGTTCACAGGACCTCCTCCCATTGGATTCCAAGAACCTGTGTCAATCTTGTATTCCACAATGGGTGTGAAAGGTCCGTCTGTTGCCGAAGCCGAAATCACACTTGATGGACCCGACACGTACTCATCATCCCCTGGCTGCATAATGGATAATACAGGTTCATTGTTGTCTATGAAATAATCCAGGTTAATGGGGGCAAGAGGATCGTTTACATTACCTGCCTTGTCGTATATGTTTACAGTAATTTGTGCAGCGCCGTCAGTGTAAATCGCGGTAACAACTGTGAGCTCATGATAACCTGTAAAACTGTTGTAGGTTGCCCTTTTGGTTCCTAGATTCCAGATGTCAGAGCCTCCTACGTTGTTGAACGAAAGTTCCACGAAATCCACATCAAGATTATCGTTGGCCATAACACTGAATGTATAGGTTCCCTCTATGTTCTGACCCATGCTCGGTAGAACCGGAAAACCTGTTGGAAGGCTGTTGTCCACTACAACCTCAACAGATTTCATTGTAACGATTCCATAGGGGCCATTGTCCATTACCTCAAACTCTATTGTATGAGAGCCCTCGGTAAGCAATGTTGTATCGAACTCGCCCAAGTCGGATATGTAATTTGAGGTTCCTGCCAAAAGATCAAGGTCGTACCACGTCGTTCCACCGTCAATTCTGTACCTGGGTCTTGGACTTTCGTCATCAAGTACCCCATCTGTATCCACTGCACTGATATTGACCCGATATGTTCCTCTTATAACCTCCCCATCCTTTGGTGAAACCACATAAAGGGAAGGTTCGTTCTGAATTAAAACAGATGTTGTGTTCACAATGGAGTTGTCGTACAGGTCATAGACCATGATTTTGAGATTGTGGGAACCATCGGAATACCCTGTTGTAAGCAGGGAAAACTCGAAATTTCCAAAAACATCCAGTGCCCCGTCAAAAGCAGCAAAGGCATCATCCACATAAAGCTCGGCGTACTGGGCCTCGCTTTCCGGTGACGGGTCTACAACAACAGAATACATGTTCTTTATTGTTTCACCAGGCAGAGGATTACTGATAGAGATTGAATCAAGTAGAATATTATCCACTATAACGCTCACAGAACCTGTGGCAACAGCTCCTGTGATATCAGTTACCTGAAATTCTAAAACATGCGGGCCGTCGCTTAGGGTGGTTGTATCGAAATTCCCTATATAAAATACAGGGGCTGCAACACCTGGAGTTACAGTGGAGACGTCAGAAAGCCAGTCCGATTCCAAATCGCTGTCAATATATGGATTGCGCTGAAGGGACCGTCCTGATGATGCATATTGGGTCCATCCCAAACCTGCCCCTTCCCAGCAAACATAATCGGTTGCAGCTGCGAAATCTACGAAGTCTCCGGAATTTCCAAGCCTCTCAACTCCCAACCCGGCATCGTAATCAGGTAGGTAACCGTATACGGATTCAAAAGAAAGGGCATTTATTGCCATCACGCAGGTTCCGTAGGCAGGAATTGTTGCGCCCCCTGGGAATGTAAAGAATATTCCGCTGTCGTCTGTTAGGCTCCAACCAGCCAGACTCACATCAACTGGTTGCGGATTGAAAAGCTCAACCCACTCGGCAGTTGGTGTTGGATGCTCGTACAGAACCTCTGAAATCACGACATAACCGATTGAGAGTGTATTTCCCATGTCGTACCACATACCATAATCAACACGATACTGGGGATTGGTGATACTGTCTGTAATGGAATCTCCATTGGGGTCAGTTGCCTTGATTGTCAGTGGATAGGAGATTCCAGAAATTACCTCACCCGTTGCAGGCTGCATGATCTGAAGGGACGGTTCGTTTACGAAATTAACCAAGACCGTATCGGCAAGTGAGTTTCCTTCTGGATCATATACCAGGGTTTTTAAGGTGTGTGAGCCATCTTTGAACCAGACTGTATCCAATGTTATTTCATAACCCCAGTTATCCAAAAGCCATTCCGTTTCCATGTATTCGACCACGGTGAGAGACCCGTCAACATACAGTTCTGCATAACCAGGTCCGGGATAAGCTGTGTTATCCTGGCTGTCGTCTTCGAAATCAACAAATACTGTGGATACTCCAGAAAGCATCTCTCCTGCAGAGGGGCTTGTGATACTCACCGAAAGAAGATCGTCCCAGTTGTCGAAGGTGTATGTCTCGTAACCCGAACTTTCTCCTGCACCGTTTATGGCCCTTACACGAAGTTGATGAAAGCCGTCATCATAGTTTTTGGTGTTAAGAGTATATGAATATTCATCAGGAGTTCCTGTTGGTGCCATGTCGTTTACGTACTCTCCGTCCACATAAAGCTCCAATCTGTCAGCGTTGACTGCTGTGACAAATACGGTCTGTGTTCCCGATATGGTTCCCGGAGCAGGTAAGGTGATTACAACTCCCGTTGGTGGTGCAATTGATGTGGGGTTGACAATTGCCACAGTGATTGTTCTCCACATCGTGACTCCGTCATTGTCCTGCACCACGATTCTGATATTATAAATTCCATTATCGTATTTTGTGGTGTCCCATGTGGTTTCGAAAATCGGAGAACCGGATGATCGCTGGGATAAAGAAGTCCATGTGGTCTCTCCTTCTATCTGAAAACCAACAAACTGAACATCATCCCCAATTACCACATCCTCATCATCTGCATCGATTCTGAATGTGTAACCATTACCATTTACGGTACTTCCGTCAACCGGAGATACCAGCCTAACCCATGCACATCCTGTTTGCAGATAAGCCCATCCAGGGGCAATGTGGCGATCAGGAGAATCGCTTGTCATGACCGCATCTGCATTGCTTGTGACATCCCAGAAGAAATACTCCTCTCCTGCTGGCATGTCGAAATCGTAAAATCTCATGAGCATTCCTAATTGATCGTGGTTGTTTATCCAAAGGTCGTATGCTCCGGTAGCAAGTAAAGGAGATGTAATAGGATCATAAGGTACAACAAATTCGAATTCGTACCTGTCATCTTCCGATCCTGTGGGATTGTAATAATTGGCATCGGCTCCACCGTCATCAGCGGCCTCGCCACCAATAACACTATCATCCTTCCAAAGCCCCTCCCCGGCTGCGGCATCGAACCAACCTTCCCCATAGGCTCCCTGGCTTGACACCTCTTGATAATGCTCCCACTCGGGACCTCCTGGCTGCTCTCCACCGCTTAAAGCCCCGGTTCTCGGACCAAAGGGTCCTGCAGAACTTCCCTCTTCAAAATAAAGCCTAAGGACATCGTTTGCATTATTGTCGTCATCCCGTATGATAAATCCAATGTAAATATGCCCTAAAACAGGGTCTTGACTGATGAATATGGTGGCGTTTAAGATCGTGCCTTCGTAATTTGTGAGCAGAATATCTTTTTGATAGCAATCTGACCATCCGAAATCGTTGGTGATATCACCGTCAATTGTGGGTGAATTCTTCCCGTATGTGGAATAAAAGGACCTATCTTTGGTCATGACACCGAGTTGTAAATCGGCAAATGAGGAGAAGTCTGTGGGATCGTTGCTGGTTTTATCCCAATAGAAGTTGCGGCTAAAGCCAGCGTGGTAGATGCTGATAAAAAATCCCAGCTCATCATCCCGCACAATATTTAAATCAGAGCCTGTGCCGCCGCCGTCATCTTTTGGATCTAAAGGAACTCTGAACTCGTATTTTAGGTAATTTCCTCCTGAATTGGCAGCACTGTCAAAGTGATAAAGGCCGTCACCGTCAGTTGAGTCCCAGGATGCTCCATCCCAAAATCCATCTTCCAGTGTGGCGCCGTTTAGGTTCGTCATTACATAATTCTCATTTGTTGCAGTTGGTGTATCATCATGACTGCCGTCATAGCGTCCTGCTTCATTTCCCTCATCTAAGTACAACCGTGCCGAATTTGCCTGGTTGCTATTTGACGTTTGGTACATTATACCTACATAAAGCCAGTCATCGTCGTTCTGAAAGAAAAGATAGCCCTGAAATGTAGTCGGGACCACATTAAAATCGGTCAATGTAATTTCCCTGACATATGCACCGTCCCATTCATCGAAAAAGGGCGCGTTTTGTGCAATGTCTCCATCTATTATAACATCCGATGACACTTGCGGATTGTAATAGCTGAAAAGCTGCAGGGCATCTCCTGCACCATTTACAACATGCCCTTGTGCTGAGGGTGTGTTTAAGTCCACAACTGCAAGCACGCTAAAAACCATCCACATTACCAGCAAAATTGTTAGTATCCTATTTTTCTGCTCTTTCATATCATAACCTCCATTTCCCTTTCTGGGATTTTGGAATAACACCTTCAGATTTTCCTCTCCGAGTATATATATTACTGTACAATTGTTATGATTTGATAATTTTACTGGACGCACCATTTTTCATTAAAACCCCAAAAGACCCTCGAAAAATACATTAATTCCAAATCCCAAATGTTTAAATACGCAAATATTAATCCAACGGCAGGTTCTAGCCATGAATGGCAGCGTTTGGATGACGTGGATAGTTTTGTTTGTAGCGGCATTTCTGCCTCCTATCTTCTACATAATATGGATAAGGAACACTGAAAGATACGAACGTGAGCCTTGGAGGAGGATAGCCTCCACATTCGTCTGGGGAGCTGTATTTGGTGTGATTCTTGGCGTGGTATTCTCAGTAGTATTGATCTTATTGTTCAGTATTACGCTACAAGGACCTATATACGAAGCGATAACTGAGAATTCAACCTACTCAACCCTGTTTTTGGTCTGCGTGATCGCCCCAGTGGCCGAGGAGGCTGCAAAAGGGCTTGGCGTGTTTACGGCAGGTAAGGATCTGGACGAGGTGGAAGATGGTTTAATATACGGTGCATCTGTTGGTCTGGGGTTTGCGGCCACGGAGAACCTTCTCTACGGATATCTGGCCTGGAGAGAGGGTGTAGGCATTTTTATTGCAACTGTCATCATAAGGAGCATATCGAGCGCTCTACTCCACGCCAGCGCAACCTCTGCCACAGGCTACGGAATAGGTAAAAAGAAAATACTGGGCAGAGGGCATTACATCCTACCATATTACTTCTTGGCTGTTCTAATGCACGCGACATTCAACTACTTTGCCTCAATGGAAAGCTTGTTGAGCCTATTCCTCGCTATTCTGTTTGCAATCGCCGCAATAGAGTTCACGAGGCATAAGATTCATCAGTTGGATGTGCCGTACATAACGGAGGATCAATGGCGCAAATATAAGTAGACGATTTATTGGGATTGAGGATTATTGGCACAATTATAAAGGTCAAAGGTGGTTCCTTCCATGGGAAAAATGGCCCTTGTTGCCATAGGAGGCAATGCGATACTTCAGCCTGATGAGTATGGCTCTGCAAAGGAGCAGCTCAAGAACATCAACATCACCTGTGGTCATATCGCCAATATGATTCAAAAGGGCTATAATGTGGTTATAACCCATGGTAACGGCCCGCAAGTTGGTAATATCCTGCTAAAAAACGAGATCGCGGAGGGTATAACCCCTGCGATGCCTATGGATGTTTGCGTAGCCGAATCTCAAGGCCAGATCGGATACATGATACAGCAGAGTCTTATAAACAAGCTCAACCAGTTTAGGATAAAAGCCCGGGTAACATCCCTGATAACCCAGGTCGTTGTGGATGCGGAAGATGAGGCCTTTGAGAATCCAACGAAACCTATTGGCCCCTACTATCCAGAAGGCGAGGCCGGGAGATTGGCCAAGGAGAAAGGGTGGACGATGATGGAGGATGTGGCAAGAGAAGGTTACAGAAGGGTTGTGCCATCTCCGGAGCCTTTAGAGATCGTGGAAAGCGAGACCATCAAGAGATTGGTTCAAGTAGATGAAGGTAAAGATATTGTAATTGCAGCAGGTGGAGGTGGAGTGCCGGTTGTAAGGACAACATCTGGCTATAAGGGGGTGGAAGCTGTTGTGGATAAGGATTTAGCGTCACAGGTGCTGGCAACCGGTATAAAAGCTGATTTGATGATCATGCTGACAGATGTCGAGAAGGTGGCTATAAATTTTGGAAGACCTGAGCAAGAGGATCTGAGCGAGTTGGGTGTGGCGGAGGCGAAAAAGTACCTGAGAGAGGGGCATTTTCCTCCTGGTAGCATGGGGCCGAAGATTTTATCTGCCATCAGATTCCTGGAAAATGGTGGAGAGGAGGTTATAATAACCACTCCTGAAAGCCTCGAGAAGGCATTGAGTAAAGAGAAGGGAACCAGGATAGTTCCGGGCTGATAACATGGCTACCATTGAGGAACAGATAAAGGAGATAGAGGAGGAGATCAGGAAAACCCCCTATAACAAGGCCACCCAACACCATATCGGGAAATTGAAGGCTAAGCTTGCAAGACTCCAGGACGAGCTGGATAAACGCAGGGCCAAGAAAGGCGAGACAAGGGGTTATGCTGTCAAAAAATCCGGTCATGCCACGGTCGTATTGGTGGGATTGCCAAGTGTGGGCAAAAGCACGCTTTTGAACGGTCTAACGGATGCCAAAAGCGAGGTGGCATCCTATTTTTTCACGACCTTGAAGGTGGTACCGGGTGTGATGAAATACCAGGGAGCTATAATTCAAGTTTTAGACCTCCCGGGTCTGGTGGAAGGTGCCGCGAAAGGAAAGGGGCGCGGGAAGGAGGTGCTCTCCGTGGCGAGAAGCGCGGATCTCATCCTTCTTATGGTGGATGTTTTCAACAACAATGTTGATATTATCATAAGAGAGCTTGGCAGAGGCGGCATAAGGTTGAACCAATCGCCTCCCGATGTCTTGATCCAGAAAAAGGACAGGGGTGGGATAAACATAAGTTCCACGGTGAAACTCACCAGGTTAGAGGAGGAATTCATCGCGGCGATTTTCAGGGAGTACGGCCATATAAACGCTGATATCGTCATCAGAGAGGACATCACGCAGGACAGACTTATCGATTCAATGGCAAAGAACAGGGTTTATATTCCCGGTATCGTGGTGTTGAACAAGATCGATTTGGTTGGCAGAGACGATGTAGGGGCCATAAAGAAAACGCCGGGGGGCATGCCGGTTTTTGCCATCTCAGCCAAGGAAGGTTTGGGTTTGGATGAACTGAAAAAGAGCATATTCGAACGATTGGATCTCATAAGGATTTACATGAAGCCCCAGCGCAAAAAGGCTGATTATGAAGAGCCTTTGATCATTAAAAGGAATTCTTCCGTGGGAGATGTATGCGACATCATACACAGAACCTTCAGAAGACGGTTTAGGTATGCGAACATCTGGGGGGAGAGCGCGAAATTCCCCGGGCAGACGGTTGGGATGAGACATGTTCTCAGTGAGGGTGATGTTCTCACCATAGTGGTCAGTAAGTGAGGGATGTCATATGGATGAGTATATGAAATGGAATATCGGACAGGATCGTTGGTCATCCCGATTTTCCACCGGCCTAGAGGCCATATTCTCGACATTTATAAATAGCACTATTCATATACATTTTTTGATTCACTATAGGGGTGGATGAGGTTGTACACGAGAAAAGCTATGTCCTTTGTATTGCTGTTCATTATGTTTCTCAGCCTTTTTGCCGGTTTTGTTGGGGAGAATTTTCAGGATGGTTATGAGTCCATAGAAATCACCCTTATTGAGGATATGGGTAACTTTTTTAAAGATCTTAGAGGAACGAGAGCGGACAGTTTCAATGTCGATTTAGTAGGAAGGGTGCCTTTTGGAGATGTATGGGATGTTTGGGTGGAGGGAAACTTGGCGTATGTTGCAATCAGCAATAGTCTAGTTATTTTAGATATCACGGATAAAACCTCTCCATCCATATTGGGCTGTTATGACACTGAAGACTTTGTAGTGGCGGTGCAAGTTTCTGGTTCTTACGCTTATCTAGCAAATTGGGGGGAAGGTCTCACAATCCTCGATGTATCCACACCTTCAAATCCTACGGAAGCAGCCTCTCTTGGATTCACCCCAATGGCCTATGATATTCACGTGTCCGGTTCTTATGCTTATATTGTTGATAGTTTGGGGATAACTGTTATTCATGTTGGTGAACCTTCAAATCCAATCCAAAAAGACTCATATCCCATTCCTGGAGCGATTGGGGTCTATGTTTCTGATCCTTATGCTTATGTGGCAAGTTCAGAAATCGGATTACCTTCAGACGAACCAGGTCTTTGGGTAATCAATGTGGACGAACCAGATAATTTGGCTTTCGAAGGGCGTAATGACACTGCACAATACGCTTCGGATGTTTTCGTCTTAGGACAATATGCGTATGTTGCCAATGGTACAGGCGGCTTGAGAATTTTCGATGTGAGTAACCCTTCGAATCCGATCGAAATAGGATTCAATGATACTTCCGGCTCAGCCATGGGCGTGGATGTGATGGGCTCCTATGCTTTTGTTGCCATTGGCCAAAACGGATTCAG
>JAZGAR010000093.1:0-3138 GCA_036475875.1 Thermoplasmata archaeon | reverse complement strand
CGCTCTCATCCTGAACGTCAGAAGCATCTGAATTATTGTAATACATCCAGATATAATCTGTAGATGAGCTCGCAGCTATATTTGTTACATTCACCCAAACATAGCTGTATCCTGATGAATCCCAATCTTCAATATGGTCTTTCAACTCGGTGGTGTTATCATTATCTATAAAACGCAAATCTATACCATCCGACTTTGCTTTCGAATAATTAAAATTGGATGAACTCAAATTTACAAGAAGTGGAAAATTCACCAAAGTTTCAGATTGACCGCCGTTATCAAAGGTTAATTGTCTACGATAAGTCCAATTAGAATCCCACCAACCCAAGGGAAAATTATCGGTATACGGTGCACCAACGATTATATCTGGATAACCATCATTGTTCACATCACCCGCATAGGAGACGTTCCACCCGAATCCATCACCACCACTGGCACCGATACCTGTTACGAACTCCGTCAGATTCAGCCCACCAGCCCTTGTTCCTTCAGGAGCTCTAGACACCAATAAAATCTCGGAATCCATGTCGCGATTGATCCAATTTGTTGCGATAAAGAAAATGCTCACAGTCCTTTTATAATCCCATAGGTTCCTTTCTATTTTAGCTTCGAGCTGGTTGGAGCCTGCTATTGCCTCTATATTTACCTGATCATTGCGTATCCAAGAAATATCATCTATAGGGTTTTCAGTTGAAATGTTAGAATCGTGAGAAATTTCCGTGGCAAGATCTCTATCAGAATCGCCATTAAAAGTTAGGCTGACTTTCTCAATGATATCACCGTTTTTCCCAGAAATTCGAATCAAGTGCTCGGCCCCGATAGGCAGCCAATCAGGAGAATAACCGGTGTTTCTGTTTTGGTCGGAATCTATGAACAGATACAACGAATCCTCGCCTAAAAGCTCCTTTGGGATATCCTCCTTTAAATTGGCTAGGAATTCATTGCCATTGTTTGTGCTCACGGTATTATCATCACCACCTAATGGTATCGGAACATCGGTGTATATGTAGTAATCAGGGATCATGGGGATTGCAGTGCCCCCCATCATGGTGCCCTTGACCTTAAAATAGAAGGATATTCCCTCGGAATTACCCATTACCTTGTATTCGTCAACGTCGATATTCTCATTTTTCATTGGTAGATCATCAACGTCCTTAAGAGCGCGTATGCCATTCCAATCACCGAAGGCTCCATCTATTCTCACGTTATTTGGTATAGCACCAATATAGACCATTTTAAGGCTTGAAAACAAGGTTACCGTTCCAGATTTGAGGACCACGTCCTTTCTGGATGCGAGAAAAAGTCCTATCACCCTGTGCTTCACCGCATCAGGAGAAATGCTTATCGTAACGAATATAGAGATTGTGGTTTCATTTCTGAGTTTTAAGGGTGTATTTGGTGAGAACGTGGCCATATTTCCAGAAATCGTAGCAGTTATTATAATGCTATCATTTATGCCATGAATTTCGCTTTCGTCCTCAATAACAAGGCTGATATCATCGATATCGGATTCTTGTGCGGTTCCAACCAAGGTTAAGTTGAATGACTCTATTTCAATATCAGCATCGTAAGCCTCTAAATCCAATTTCAAGAACTCCACATCTTTGGCACCGATACTTAGAACCTCAGGTGCGGTTTTTTGTTGGGTGATTATCAGTCTTCCTTCCTCATTGCTCAAAACCGTGTCCGAAAAATCTTCATTGCCATTAGAATCCATAATCTGGAACAGAACATCCACCTTATCGACAATTACAGGGTCCAAATAGATCTGTGTTTCAAGGGCGTGATTTTTCAAAGCTGAAGGAACGGAGCTTTTTGTGGTGAATCCATACCAATTCTTCTGGTTAAGTGAATCATCAAATTCTTTCAGATCCGATGTAAAAACAACACCGCTGTGCCCTTCGATCTCCACCATCAAATCCGCGCCTATGCCTCTGACCCCATAGCCTGTCTCAGGATCGAGGTCTGAGTCAATGAGGATGTGCACCGCATATGATGTGCGCTCTTTACCATCATACACCTTAGGATTTCCAAAAATAAACGCCTCTACCTCCAAGTAAAAAGAAAGCTTTGTCCACATTCCCCTGTCCAAATCTTTTTCAAAGAATAGCCGATAATTCACGATATTTGCGCTCGGATCGGTAATTTGGTCATCAAGTGCGTCCGCAAAACCTCGAACATCCACCCAATCGCCGAGATTTCCATCAATGAATATGCCGTTTCTCTCATTGGAGTGCAAGGGCGGCAGGTTTATGAGCAACAAAGGAATTATTAAAAGTATCACCACCATAGATGCCCTGATAATTACCATCTTTCTTTTGGTATTCTTCATGTGGAGGTTCTTTTGAAATGCATTGCCATTGGTTAATCCATTACCATTGATTAACCCGTTTCCGTTGATTAAACCATTGCTATTGACCAAACCTTGAACTTTAAAGATACCGATGCCATTGATTAACCCATTACCGTTGATTAAACCCTTGCCTTTAGGGATGCCATTGCCATTGATCAAGCCATTTGTCAAACCGTTTGTGAGTCCATTAGTAAGACCTAGCCTTGCCTTTTTTTGTCTACCCGAAAGCCCATTTGTGAGGACGTTTGTCAGCCCTTGAGGGGTGGCGTATTTTGTTTCTGCACCTTCAGGTGAGGGAACAACGAGGCTCTCTTTAACAGCTTCCTCCGTGATTTCTTCCTTTACTTCCTCGGTCACAAATTCTGCACTGCAACTTGGGCAGGATGTGGCAGTGGCGTCAATATTTTCTCCACACACAGGGCATTCAAAGACCTTCGCCTCCTCAACAGCAACGAACACAGAACCGCACTCAGGGCACCAAGTAGTATCTTCGCTCATTGCAGTTCCACAAGAAAGGCACTCTACAACCTCAAGCTGCACCTCCTCAGGTTCCTCCCCAACTACTCCTTTCTTACCTTCCCAGCTTATCAACGGACCTTCAAAATCCTCTCCATGAGACTCTGATTGTGGCTGAACAGGTAAACGCTCTGATCCAAGATGTTCACCCGCTTTTTTAAAGATTAAACTCACTGTCATCGCCTTTATGCCATTTATTGGGTTATTTACTCATGCTGATCATCAAGTTTTAGAGGTATGCTTGCTATCACCGCATTTATTCCCTTCAA